>DKMQ01000014.1:4902-11425 GCA_002470565.1 Oceanospirillaceae bacterium UBA7410
ACGCTCTCATGCACGATAAGTCGAGACATGGCAGAGCACACCTGCCCTGCATTAAAAAGGTTACCCACATCTGCACTGTTGATCACTTGGTCTAGGTCAGCATCTGCAAACACTACACCTGCAGACTTACCACCAAGCTCCATCACACAAGGCACTACATGCTCTACTGCCGCTTGCATAATGGCTTGGCCCGTTGCCACAGATCCTGTAAATACAATTTGGTCGATATCACTATGGGCTACCAGTGCAGCACCGGTGTCATGGCCATAGCCACATAAAATATTTACAGCTCCATTTGGTACATTAGCCTTAACCATGGCCTCACCTAACAAGGCCACTGCTAGTGGTGTTAACTCAGGCGACTTGATCACCACACTATTACCCGCAGCCAAAGCAGGAGCCAAAGATCTAGCCACTAAAGACACAGGGAAATTCCATGGAATAACTTGTGCAGACACACCAAAAGGCTCGTATTCGGTGAAATCTACCAGTCCATCACCTAGGGGAATAGACTTCCCTTCAATCTTATCAGCCATGCCTGCATAATATTCAAAATAGCGCGCAGCTTCTTCAAATTCCCACTGCGCAGCGCTTAATGGCTTGCCATTTTCTAAACACAAAAGCATACCGCCACGTGTGGCTAAAGCCCTTATCTCCCCTGCAATGGCATGGAGTAATTGCATACGCTCATAGGGCGCCATGCCTGCTATACGACGCTGATTGTGGCATTCACGAGCTGCACTGACTGCTTGATCTACATGGGCGGGCGTCGCACGAGCGATGGTGCCTATAAGTTCGCCAGTAGCTGGGTTTTCTATATTAATACACTCTTGGCTATCTACCCATTTGCCATTAATATAATTATTGCTATGGGGCAAATCTTGTTGAAGCAAATTCATGGCTTTAAACTCCGTTTTTTTGTGTGCTTTTTATGAGGCGATTAGCCGCCCATTTGTGAAAGAAATGAGTAGGATTATCCAACACAGGTGAAAATTTGCCACCACTAAAACCAGGCGAGGCTCTGCCGCGTTGCATGCCTTCCACTACCATCACATCTTCTCCAAAAACTTCTTTCCAAGCTGCAAGCGTTGCGTCCCTGCAGCCTTTATATGCAGGGGCTATGGCTTCATCACCCACATACATCAATCGCAAGTGTTCTACAGTTTGATCATTTTGCACAGGCTCCAGCACTATAGCAAAGGTATGGTCTGCCTGAATGCCCAAAAGTACATTTGGAAACACAGTAATATACTCTGCCTCTTTCAGGCGCTCTTGTTGCCACTCTGGAAACACAGGTAAACGTGTGCCTGCTGAATCTGCCAAGTTATACACCATGGTGCCTTGGCCTGCAAAATCATTACCAAACATAATGTGATAATGGTCTTGAATGCGTGAATATACATTCAGATTAGGGTGTATCCATGGCAAATGATAGCTTTCACAGTAGTTCTCTACTGCTAGCTTCCAATTACATGCCACATTTAAGGTAAACACACCTTGGGCTTGTCCATCGCTAGATGCTTCTCTGCGCATACGGGTATAACCAGTGTCACCCATAAAAGGCTGCCAACGCTCTACTATGGGCGCAATAAATTGCTCAAATGGGTTTGCCTTGCCATCTAAGTTTATAAATACAATGTCAAACCACACGGCACTTGCCACTTCTTTCATGCCATGTTTTTCGCATACTAGGCTGTCTACTTTATGCACACCCACCCCACCTATATGTGGCGTGCCTTTAAGTTGGCCTGTTAAATCATAAGTCCATGAATGATAAGGGCAACGAATGCTTCCCTGTACTGGCCCTTCTTCATTGACCAACACCATGCCTCGGTGGCTACACACATTGTGAAATACACGCACCGTGTCGTCACGATCGCGAATAATAACTAAAGGCAGCCCCATAAATGTAATAGGCTTAACGTAGCCTAGCTGCGGCAAATCTCCTTTAAAACCCACACCAGCCCATGTTTTACCTAACAAATGATCACGCTCTAAAGCGAATACGTCTGGATCATTATATAAAGCGTTAGGTAAACCGCTGGCTTTTTCAATGGGTAAGGTGGCATTTTCTAGGCTAACAAGTGGTATACGGTCAAACAGGCTCATAGATGGCATGAGGAGAATCCTTAAAATAACGTAGGGCAAAATATGCCTCACAATGCCTCAAAGCAGTGATATGAACAAACGATAATTTATCACCAAACCCATGAGCCTAGCTCATGGTAAAGTGAAGGTTAATGCTCAGGAAGTTTGATTAGCCATTGGCGAAATTCATCCAAGGCAGGCTTGCCACTACCCACTAAAGACGTCATCAAATAAAAACCTGCATCAGTCTCTAGGGTATCCTCAAATACCTTCACCAAGCTGCCTATGGCTAGGTAATCTGTAAGCAAGTGGTCCCACGCCAGCGCCACACCTTGGCCTTGCAAAGCCGCTTGCACCAACATGTTGTAATGACTAAAGGTGACCTTGTGCTGGGGCACTACTTTTGCCATACCCAAGCCTTCAAACCAATCCGACCAGTTGAACCAGCCCACTGTTGGGTTATCTAACACCAACTGCCTTGTGGCAAGTAACTCTTGTGAAGACAAAGCTTGGTGTTGGGCTAAAAACTCTGGACTAGAAACCACAAATACACGCTCTGAAAACAAGCGATCTACCTGATAAGCGCTAGGTGTCTTGGGGCTAAAGCCTATACTGCAATCAAAATCACCAGCATCTACTTCCAGCACGTTATCGGTAACTAGCAGGCGTATATCTGTGTCTGGGTAAGCCTTGGAATATTCTGCAATGCGTGGCATAAGCCACAAAGATGCCACCGCATGGCTTGCCGCTATGGTGATTTGTGTCTCTTGCATAGGGTTTTTTATAGCAAAGGTGACCTTGGCAATTTGGTCAAGCGCATCACTGATATGCCTGTGGTATTCACTGCCTTGGGGGGTTAAGCGCACCTTGCGTTGGCTACGATCAAACAACACGATGCCTAGGTTTTCTTCTAGGCCGCGTATCTGGCGACTAATGGCGCCTTGGGTCACAAACAATTTAGCCGCCGCTTGAGTGAAGCTTACGCTTGTGGCTGCCGCATCAAAAGCCACTAATGCATTTAAGGGAGGTAAGTTTTTAATGTTTAATGCCATGACTAAAGCTCACTCTTATTTATGCTCGCATTATGTACCACTTACCCTTAAAGAAACACCCCACAGCAAAACAGTAATTGATTTATACCCCCGTAACCATATAATCAACTCATGAAAAATATCCCTACCGAACTATTACGCACCTTTACCACCATTGTGGATTTAGGTGGTTTCACCCTTGCTGGTGCATCGCTTGGGCGCTCTCAACCTGCTATTAGCTTGCAAGTAAAGCGTTTGGAAGAGCTGCTTGATATTACGGTGTTTGAAAGAAATAACGGCCTGCAAGTGACCGAAGAGGGCGAAGTGTTGCTAGGGTTTGCTAGGCGCATGCTGGACATTAATGACAGCGCTGTAACGCGCTTAGCTAAAAGCCGCATCTCAGGTCAAGTAAGGCTTGGCATCCCTAATGACTTTGAAGTGTCATTTTTGCCCCGCTTGCTCAGCCAATTCGGGCAAGCCCATCCAGAAGTGGCGTTAGAGGTTAATTGCGACTTAAGCGTGACACTATTGAATGATTTTCAAAAAGGCAATTATGATCTGGTGTTAGCTACGGCAAGCTTAGAAGAAACCCTACAAGTGAATTCAGATGATGAATTTCATGAAACCATAGTATGGGTGACTAACGGCCACTTCAACTGGTCTACCAATCAACCCATACCGTTGGTGGTATACCCCACAGGCTGCCGATACCGACAACAGATCATTAGCAAGCTCAATGCCGCAGGCATCGCTTGGCGCATTGCTTATAGCTCATCTAGCTTGCTGGGCATTCAGGCCGCTATAGAAGCAGGTTTGGGCATTAGCGCATTAGCTCGCAGCACCGTGCCTGCGGGCTTTCATAGCCACTTACAGCTAGAAGATAGCCCACAATTAGGCTTTGTGAAACTGGTATTTAAGCATGACCGTGGCAACCAAAGTGACGCCACTAGTCGCCTTTATGAATATTTATATACAGGTTTGGAGCAATCAGCGAGTTAAAACCAAAAGCCCTGCCGTAGCCATTAAGCCTGCAGTAATTCGGTTTAGGCGCTTCACCGCTTGATGCTGGGTAAATAACTTGCGGGCTTTACTGGCGCTTAATGCGATTAACATTAGCCCCAGCATTAAAGCAAAGAAATTAAGCCCCACCACGACCACCGCACCTTGAGTAGTGAGCAAGGTTAAATCTACAAACGTGGGCAAAAACGCGATGTAGAACAACATCACCTTTGGGTTAGTGGCCGAAATCAACATGCCTTGCGCATACCCTAACAAAAAACCTGCCGCTTTATTGGCTGTAGCTGGGGTAGATACTTGATCAAGCGCGTTAACAACAATAGGCGCATGCCAAACCCGCCAAGCTAAATAGAACAAATAAGCCGCACCACACCAACGAATCATCGTGAAGATCACTTGGTACTCGTTAGCAATGTAAGCCAGCCCCCAAATAACCAGCAACAAATAAGCGATGTCGCTCATGGTCATGCCTAGCGCTAAGCCCCAACAGCTATGCCCGCCTTCCTTTAATGCATGAGCGATCAACGCAAACACCCCAGGCCCTGGGGTAATAGAAAATATAAACACAGCCACAAAATAGGCTAAAGAAAATTCCAACGTCATGCTAGCACCCATTAAAACAGAAAGTCAGTTAGGGCTGCATATTACCTGTTTTTTAAGCCAGTAATAACATTAAGGGCTTAGTTTTGTAAAAAAACAATTACGCCATGTATGCCGGGCCTTTTCCATCTGCACTGGGTTGAAAGTGCACGCTCATTTCACTCAGTTTAGTAAGCGCTTCATTTACATTTTGATCATCACGCAGCTCAAAGGCATTAAAGCCTACGCGGTGCATAAATTCAATACGGTCCATAGCTACATCGCCTACTGCACGAATTTCACCTTGGTAGCCTTCTCGGCGTAATAGACGTGCCATACTGAAACCTCGGCCATCAGCGAAGGTTTCAAATTCAATAGCGATCATATCAAGCTTACTGGCATTGGCTAACAAGCAGGTTAAATCATCTGCGCCATTAGTTAACACTGATTCACCTTTGATTAGATCATCATCAAGCCAATCGGCAAACCTAATATCTGGTGTGGCAACATGGTTAAGGCTAAGCTGCTGATCTTTGATGAGTGCCATAAACACGCTCCTTAAATGGTGCAAAGCCTATGCGCTGCACTGTTTGTAAAAAAGTTTCGTCGGTTTCACGCTGTTGCACATATACGTCTAGTATCTGCCCTATCACCACCACCACTTGATCTTGGTCTATAGAGCGGCCTAGTGTTTTGCCTAGGCTTGCATCATTGGAAGCGCTGCCGCCTAAGGTAAATTGATACACTTGCTTGCCTCCCTTCTCTACGCCTAATATTCCAATGTGACCTACGTGGTGATGTCCACACGCGTTGATACAGCCCGATATTTTGAGCTGGATTTCTCCTAGGTCATACTGATAATTCATGTCATCAAAGGTTTCATTAATTTGACGAGACAAGATTAGGGTTTCTGCATTAGCTAAACTACAAAAATCTAACCCTGGGCAGTTGATCATGTCTGTAAGCGTGCCTATGTTAGCGCGCCCCATGCCTAGGTCGGTTAGTTTTAACCAAAGGTTAAACAGATCTCGCTGCGCTATATCTGCTAACACTAAGTTTTGATCATGCGTTGAGCGTAATTCACCAAAACTAAATTCATCTGCTAGGGCTGCAATACCGTCCATTTGCTGGTGACTTATGTCACCTGGCGCTTGTAATTGGTTTTTCAGGCTAACTACTACTATGCGATAGCCTGGTTGCTTATGGTCGCGGGTATTTTGTTTGTGCCAAGTGGCAAAGGCAGGATGTGCTATAAATTCTGTTTCTAGACTGCTTTGAGCATGTTCTACTGACAAATAATCTGGTGCTTTAAAAAAGCCCTTCACTCGCTCTATTTCTGCCTGTGGCAAGCGTAAGTCTTTACCCTTGGTAAACTGCCATTCTTCTTCTACCATTTTTGTGAAGGCTTCAATGCCCACAGCGTTAACTAAAATTTTGATACGCGCCTTGTACTTATTATCACGGCGACCATTAAGGTTATATACCCTAAGCACTGCATCTAAATAAGACAGCAGTTCTTGCGGCTCTAAAAATTTACGTACGGTTTTACCAATCACTGGTGTGCGCCCAAGGCCTCCGCCTACAATCACTTCAAAGCCCATCTGACCAGCGTCATTGCGATATAAGTGCAGGCCTATGTCGTGCACCTGAGAGGCTGCACGATCACTGTCTGAGCCCGATACAGCAATTTTAAACTTGCGAGGCAAATAGGCAAACTCTGGGTGCAGCGTGCTCCACTGACGGATGATCTCACACCAAGGACGAGTGTCTTCTATTTCATCTGCTGTTGCGCCTGCAAAGGGGTCTGT
>DKMQ01000014.1:11488-24904 GCA_002470565.1 Oceanospirillaceae bacterium UBA7410
ACAGACTCTAATGTAGGCCAATTAAACTGCATGTTTTGGCGCGTTGTAAAGTGGCCATAGCCCTTGTCATAAGTGCGAGAAATTTGAGCTAATGCACGTAGTTGCTCGCTTTTCATCAGCCCATAAGGCACAGCAACACGCAGCATGGGGGCATGGCGTTGAATGTAGAGCCCGTTCATGAGGCGTAGAATACGAAATTCGTCCTCTGGAATCTTTCCAGCCAAGTACCTCCGGGTTTGATCACGGTATTGCTCCACACGTTGATCAACAAGGGTTTGGTCGAATTGGTTGTAGGCGTACATTATGTCTTCCTAAGCGAACTTTTGGGCTGTATCCTAATATACTAGCGCACCACACTTATAACATAAAATAATAAAAACTCATTTACTTATAATTAAATGGAATATACAATCCTTTAAATTGAAGCCTCTCATATAGCGTTTTAAGATGCTTTTTGAGTTACACTTGTATCCGACTTACTTGGTCAAATTTTATCAAGCGCAAGCTTTTCTCATCGGCTGTTGCTGTGTTTATGGTTATAAGGATTTATAAACGAAATGGTAGACTATTTACTCATCCTAGTTAGCACTGTGTTAGTGAATAATTTTGTGTTGGTTCAGTTCCTTGGTTTATGTCCATTTATGGGTGTTTCTTCTCGCCTAGAAACTGCTATGGGTATGTCTTTAGCCACCACCTTTGTGCTTACGCTTGCATCCTTATGCAGCTACCTTACCTATACCTATTTATTGGTGCCTTTTAACTTAGAGTTTTTACAAACCATTAGTTTTATTTTGGTGATAGCGTTTGTAGTGCAGTTCACTGAAATGGTAGTGCACAAAACCAGTCCACTATTACATAAGGTTTTGGGTATTTTTCTTCCGTTAATTACCACTAACTGCGCAGTGCTTGGTGTGGCTCTTTTGAATATCAAAAAGGCCAACGGATTTACAGAATCCATTTTGTATGGTTTTGGCGCCGCTATTGGTTTTTCTTTGGTACTGGTGTTATTTGCCGCTATGCGTGAGCGCATTGCTGCAGCGGATGTACCTGCTCCCTTTAAAGGTGCCGCCATCGCTATGATCAGCGCAGGCATTATGTCTTTGGCGTTTATGGGCTTTACAGGTTTGGTGGCCATTTAAATGCAAACACTCTACCTTGCCATCATCATACTGGCTTTACTTGCTATCGTTTTTGGTGCAATTTTAGGTTTTGCTGCCATCCGCTTTAAGGTGGACGGTGATCCTATCGTTGACCAAATTGACAACCTGTTGCCACAAACCCAGTGTGGTCAATGTGGTCACCCCGGCTGCAAACCTTATGCGCAAGCTATTGCAGATGGTGAAGCTATTAATCGCTGCCCGCCAGGTGGAGAAACTACTATTAAAGCCCTTGCAGACCTTTTAGGTGTAGAGGCTATTGCGCTAGATGCAGAGCATGGCACTGAAGCCATACGTACTATCGCTTATATCAGAGAAGATGAATGTATCGGCTGCACTAAGTGCATTCAAGCTTGCCCTGTGGATGCTATTTTAGGTGCAGCCAAGCAAATGCATACAGTCATTGTGGCAGAATGTACCGGCTGTGATTTGTGTTTAGAGCCTTGCCCCGTGGATTGTATTGATATGCTACCTGTTGAAACCACCCCACTAAGCTGGCATTGGCAGCAGCCTAAACAGCTCATTGCTACTAGCACTGCCCCCCACAACCATGGAGCGCCTAGCCATGACTAAACTTTGGGATTTTCACGGTGGTGTTCACCCTATTCAAAACAAAGATCAGTCTAATCAACTGCCTATCAATACCATGCCTTTACCAAAGCAGTTAATACTGCCGCTAAGTCAACATATAGGTAACCAAGCTAAAGCTATTGTAGCCCCTGGTGAATATGTCTTAAAAGGCCAGTTGATTGCTAGTGCTCAAGGTTTTATCAGCGCCAACATCCATGCGCCAAGCTCAGGCTTTATTGATGCGATAGAAGAGCGCACCTTGCCCCACCAATCTGCCCTAACTGGTGAGTGCATTGTCATTAACACAGATGGTAAGGATCAATGGACTAAGTTACACCCCGTTTCCAACCCTGAAACAGTTTCAAAACAAGATTTATTACACATCATTCAAGCTGCTGGCGTTACAGGCATGGGTGGTGCTGGTTTCCCTAGTGTTGTTAAGTTGCAGTCTAAAGCGAAAATTGACACCCTAGTGATCAACGGTGCTGAATGTGAGCCTTACATCACTTCAGATGATAGGCTTATGCGTGAGTATGCTGAGCAAATAATTGCTGGCATTAGCATAGCACAGCTGTTACTAGATCAGCCTCGATGCCTTATAGGCATTGAAGACAATAAGCCTGAAGCAATCATTGCTCTAAATGAAGCCCTTAGTTCACATACAAATGACAAGGCTTCCATTGAAGTGTGTGTTATTCCTACTAAATACCCTTCTGGCGGTGAAAAACAACTGCTAGAAATTCTTACAGGCCTGCAAGTTCCTCATGGTGGAATTCCAGCAGATATAGGCATTGTGTGCCAAAACGTGGGCACTGTTAAGGCCATATATGACGCAGTGGTGCTAGGTCAGCCATTGATTACCCGCATTACTACAGTGACAGGCAAAGCAGCAAAAAACGCAGGTAACTATGAAGTGCTTATAGGTACTCAAACAGGCGACCTGCTTGATTTTGCTCAGGTTGATATGAGCAAAACCTCGCGCTTGGTAATGGGTGGGCCTATGATGGGCTTCACCATACAAGACACTCAAACACCCCTGATAAAAAGCAGCAATTGCCTTTTAGCAGCTGAAGATCTAGAGCTTGCTCCCATTGCTGATCACCACTCTTGTATACGTTGTGGTCTTTGTGAAGTGGCCTGCCCAGCGCAGCTTTTGCCCCAACAACTATTTTGGTTTGCCAAAGCTGAAGAGTTTGAAAAAGCTCAAGACCACAATTTATCTGATTGTATTGAGTGCGGCGCCTGTGCATGGGTTTGTCCTAGCCAGATCCCGTTAGTGCAATATTACCGCTTTGCCAAAGGCAGGCTAAAAGACCTAGCCAGTGAAGCACACATCGCTGAATTATCTCGCGTACGTTTTGAAAATAGAGAACAGCGCTTAATTGATGAAAAACTAGCCAAAGAAGAGAAACGTAAAAACAGAGCCACTGCAGCCGCTGCTGCACAAGCGGCTAAACGAGCGGCTAATCCCAGTGAGCAAGACCCTATAGCTGCTGCTCTTGCTAGAGTGAATGCCAAAAAGCAAGAACAAGAGCAAGAACCCAAAAAACAGGTGGATTCAGCACCAAAAACTCATGAACAAATCTACAAAGAGCTTAAAACTGCTGCTGCGATTACACGCACTAAGCTAAACAAAACTAATAAAGCCCTAGCCAATGCCGTGGCTAAAGATCATGAATTAGCTCAAGGCCTGCAAACTACTGTAGATGAGCTCACAATCAAGGCAGCTGATGCTCAGGGTAAGTTGCAGGCTTACGAAGCCAAACTTGGTTTAGATCCAGAAAAAGAAAAAGCATTGTTGACCGATGTAGCAAAGGCTAATGCTTTAGTACGTAAGCTGGAAAAAGCTCTAGCCACATCACTAGATCCACAAGGAGTAGAAACGCAATTAGTCATCGCTAGAGTGAGTCAGAAAACGAGCGCCAATGCTTTAGCAAAGCATCAAACTAATCTTCCCTCCACACTATTACCGGAGCAGGAACAATAACTATGGGTTTAATTAATTTATCCTCGCCGCATCACCATAGTTTGAGTCAAACCTCACGCTTAATGGCCTTGGTATTATTGGCCACCTTGCCGGGGTTGGCTGCACAAAGCTACTTTTATGGCTATGGCACCTTGATCAACTTAGTATGGGCAAGCTTCTTAGCACTTGGTTTTGAAGCCTTAATATTGTATTTACGAGGCAGACCCATTATGCCTTACCTTACAGATGGCAGCGCTTTAGTGACTGCCTTTTTACTGGCTTTAGCTCTGCCCCCATTTAGTCCATGGTGGCTAACCTTAGTCGCAGTTTCTTTTTCCATTATTTTTGCTAAACATCTTTATGGTGGCTTAGGTAGCAACCCTTTTAACCCTGCCATGGTTGGCTATGCTTTATGCTTGATTTCATTTCCTGTGGCTATGACCCAATGGGCCGGCACAGAAATGACTATGACCTTTGGACAACAGTGGCAATGGTTTTGGCTAGAATCTGTCACCGGAGGTATTGATGCTTACACTAGCGCCACGGCGCTGGATATTATGCGTCATACAAAAGGGCTGACCTTAAGTGAAGTGGCTAGTAGTAATCCACAGTTAGCCTTGGGGCTCACAGCGAGCATGTGGGTAAATATCGCCTACCTGTTAGGCGGTTTAGTATTGCTTGGGTTCAAAGTATTTACCTGGCATGCCCCTGTTGCCATGCTGGCAAGTTTAGGTTTTTGTGCAGGCTTATTTCATATGGGCGAGCCCGACCTGTACCCTAGCGCGTCGCAACACTTATTGACTGGCGCTACTATGTTATCGGCATTCTTTATTGTAACCGACCCTGTAAGCGGTGCTACCAGCCGCAAAGGTAAATTAGTCTTTGGTATTGGTGTGGGTATTTTAGTATTTATTATCCGCAGTTATGGAAGTTATCCTGACGCTTTTGCTTTTGCCATATTACTGATGAATTTGTCAGCGCCGTTAATAGATACTTATACCAAACCCAAAGCCTATGGCCATCAATCTAAAGCACCCCGCTCCCAAGGCAGACCATAATGAGCACAGAAAAACCAGACAACTTGATTACCTCAATTGGCGCAGGTGCAATTAGTTTAGGCATATTTGCAGTGCTTGCTGCTGCAGCTATTAGCCTTACTTATATTGCTGGTAGTGAGAGTATCGCTGCCAACAAAGCGGCTTCAAAAGCACGTGCTTTAGCGGCTGTTATGCCCGCCAATTTGTATGACCAGAGTTTACTGTCTGCACCTATAGAGCTAGTGGATTACGCCAAGCTAAACCTTAAACCAAACGCTTTAGCTTATGCGGCTGTTAAATCTGGCGACACCCAAGCCATCATATTACCAGTGATTGCAAAAGATGGTTACAGTGGCGATATTTCCTTGTTATTAGGCATCGATAAGTATGGTGTAATACAAGGGCTACGCACTATTGAACACAAAGAAACACCAGGTTTGGGTGATAAGGTAGAGCACAAAAAGTCAGATTGGGTAGACAGCTTCATCGGCAAATCTCTAGCTAATACCCCTTCAAACGACTGGGCAGTGACTAAAGATGGTGGTGTATTTGATGCATTCACTGGCGCCACCATTACCCCTAGGGCTGTTGTCAATGCTGTGCATCAAGGCATGTTGTATCATCAACGCCAGCAAAGCGTTTTATATAACGCACCGCAGGAGCAATAATATGTCTACAGTACAAACTAAAATCATTATGAACGGGCTTTGGGAAAACAACCCAGCTTTAGTGCAATTACTTGGTCTTTGTCCATTATTAGCCGTGACTGGTAGTGTAGTGAATGCCCTAGGTTTAGGTTTTGCTACCTTGTTGGTGCTAGTGGGGTCTAATTTATTGGTGTCACTTATTCGTAATAAAGTAGCTGATGACATCCGTTTACCTGTGTTTGTGATGATTATTGCAGCCTTAGTGACTATTGCAGAGCTTACCATGCAAGCTCTAACCTATGAGCTATATCAAATATTAGGCATTTTTATCCCCTTGATTGTGACTAATTGTGCCATTTTGGGTAGAGCTGATGCATATGCTCGTAAAAATCCACCTCACTTAGCTGTGTTAGATGGTTTAAGTATGGGGTTGGGGTTTGCTGTTGTCCTTGTGTTGCTTGGCGCTATGCGTGAATTACTAGGCCAAGGCACCTTGTTTGCAGATATGGACTTATTGCTTGGGCCCATGGCAAAAAACTGGACTCTATTTATTATCAGTGACTACCGCGGCTTTCTATTTGCTGTGCTTCCCCCTGGAGCATTTGTAGGCATGGGGTTAATTATTGCAGCTAAAAACACCTTTGATCAATATCAAAAAACACAAAAACTCAAAGCCCAGCCTTTAACTGAGGCCGGTAGTAAGCGTGTGCGGGTAACAGGCACCATAGCTTAACGGATTACACAAAGAGTAAAGTAATGAACAATGACAAGCGTGAAGCGATTTTTGCCAGACTAAAGGCGCAAAACCCCCACCCTGAAACTGAACTAAACTTTAACAATCATTATGAGTTGTTAGTGGCTGTAGCACTTTCTGCTCAATCCACCGATGTAAGCGTAAACAAAGCCACTAAAAAACTGTTTGAAGTAGCCAACACACCCCAAGCGATGCTAGATCTTGGCCTAGAAGGGCTAAAAAACCACATTAAAACCATCGGCCTTTATAACAGTAAAGCCAATAATGTCATCCAGGCCGCTCAGCTTTTGGTTTCTAATCACAATGGCCTAGTACCCGATTCAAGAGAAGCACTGGAAGCTTTGCCTGGAGTGGGCCGAAAAACAGCCAATGTCGTTCTTAACACCGCTTTTAGGCAAATTGCTATGGCCGTGGATACACATATTTTTCGTTGGTCTAACCGCACTCGTGTAGCCCCGGGCAAAAATGTGGTGGAGGTTGAGAAGAAACTGTTACGCTTTGTGCCTAAGCAATACTTGCTAGATGCCCATCACTGGATGATACTGCACGGGCGTTATGTTTGTGTAGCAAGAAAACCACGCTGCGGTGCTTGTACTATAGAAGACCTTTGTGAGTTTAAACAAAAGACTTCCGATTAACTTTTGATAATACGACTTGGTATGCTTACATAATTAAATCATTGTGATGAGCAACTCATATTAACCCTATTGAAGATGGCACCCTATGCTAAGGCTATTTTTTCGTTACGTATTACTTCCTTGTATTGCCCTTGTGCTGGTTATTTATGCAGCAATCCCTTTGTGGGTTCCAGGTGTTGCAAGCCTTCTTCTTAAGCCTTATCAGTTTCAAGATATAAATTTAACGGTTGGTTATCCAAGTCACAAAAACTGGCTTTTAAAGCAGCTAAGCTTTCGCCAAACAACGCCAGCGGGCACCTATGTAATGGCTGTTGATGACGTCAATCTAAGCTATACATGGCAAACAATTAAAGCAAATCAATGGCCTCACTTTAACGTTACTAATGCAGTAGTTGAGCTACAAGCAACTCCAAAAAGCTTGTCGTTAGCCCCTAGTATCGCCTTACTACCTAGCAAATGGTTAACCTATTGGCCTACATTTATGGTGGCAAATTTTAATCTAGATCTATCTGCTGATGGTGAACAGTATAATTTTTCAGGACAATTAGAGAATCAACCTGATGGGTTAGGTATATTAAGTAAAATCTCTACACCCTCTAAGCAACTGCTCTATTTAGATGCCATTTTTAGCGTAGACGACCAGGTAGACGCTAAATTATTTGCCACACAAAGTAGCGCTCCAGTGGCAAAGCTTACGTCCAATATCAAACGCAAAGGTTCTGATTATATTTGGCAAGGTCAAGGTGCGATTAACTTATCTTATAGTCAAAAAATGTTGTCTCACATACTTGGTTTAGACCTTGCTGAAACGGCTATTACTCAGGGAAAAGTAAATAGTCATTGGAAAATTAGCCTGCCCTTAGACATTAATGAAGCCGATCGAATGGATTTTACTAGCTTGTTAAATAAGGCACAGGGTGAGATACAAAGTCAGGTGCAACTGTCAGCAAGCAACCCTAATGTAAAAGAGCTTTATGTTGACGCAAGCCTTACACAGCAGCTCAGCCCAAATACCCCCTCTAAATGGCGACTTAATGAAGGCAGCACCGTGCGCGTCACCCCCACTGGAGATAATACAAAAATTGATCCGGATTTATATCAATTACTACTTCTAGAACAAGCACAGCTTACCTTTAGTGCAGACACTCCTGTGTTGATTGAACGTTTTATAGAGACAAGTATTTTAGGATCTAAAACTGGTCTGCGCTTAGACGGCACTATTAATGCAACTTTAGAAAATACTCATTCTGTATATCAAGTATTTGGCCAGCTCACAAAGCTTCAAGTGCATAGCCTTAATCATTGGCAAGGCATTGCCGATTTAAGCGGTTACTATATCGCCCCACAAGATAAGAATGCGTGGATGAGCAATTTACCCATAGAATTACGCCAACTGCAGTTTTTAAGCAGCATAGCGTTTGATTTTGACCCAAAGCAGTGGCAATTTAATCTTCAATCCAACAGCAAGCTTTCTGCCACTCAAGTAGAGAGCCGACGTCAGGCAGGTAGTGTACAACTTTTTGCCAGTGACAAACTCAACCTCACTAGTGATAATGCAATAAAGCTAGCTTACCTTCCTGAACAAGAATATTGGACATGGTCTGACATTACTGTTCATTTGATGCCAGAGTCTATCCCAAGCCAAGGCCTTGAAATATACCTCGGTGAAGGCTCAAGCTTATTGAGTAATCGGCCAATAGAGGGTACTTTTGAGCTCCTACCTACCCAAGTGAACCTAACCGATTGGCCCACATTCCAAGCTGTGTCTTTAGGTCAATTCAGTTGGCTAGATGGGCAGTTAAACATGAATTTTACAGCTGACTTGGCACCTCACATTAGTGGGCTAAATGGTCAATATATCTGGCAAGAAGCCACTGCTGATCACCACCTCGTAATGCAAACAGACCAACTGAACTTACCAAACTTAATGTCAAAGCTTAGCCAATTAGGCACTAACATTGATTTACCGCAACAATTTTTGGTTGATGTGACCACTGGACTAGCGGGATTTAATGCAGATTGGCGCTGGAACAACACCAAGGTTAGTGGCGCGCAGACGTTAAATTATTCTAATGTTAATGCCCACAAAAAAGGCATATATGTCACCGGCTTAAAAGGCATCAGTGAGTTTAACTACAACCATGTCTATGCTAACGAACAATCTCACACTCCCAGCAGCGCCACACTTATAAGTAATCATCAATTTAAGGCAGACAGACTAAGCTTTGCCAATGAGTCTGTTAAGTTAATGAGAAATCCAACATTAAACCTTAGAACTCAAGGCTTAAAAGACATGATCTATAGCGTAGATTTGTTTGATGCAAGCTGGCTAGGTGGACGTGTGTCCACAACTAAGGCAGCTATACAGCCCAAGCAGTTAAATACTTTAGCTATTAAGCTGCAAGACCTTCAGCTGAGTGACCTTGTCGCTTTAGCCAAGGCCCCTGCCCTTAAAGTAACAGGAAAAATGTCGGGTAAAGCAAATATAACCCTAGACTTAACTTCGCCAAGCAGCCAAGGCTTTGTTTTAGCCGATGCGGACATGTTTAGTAGTAAAGCGGGCTCTATTGAATATAACCCCAATGACATTGACTCTAACGATGTTTCTTTAGAAGCTAAATACTTACAACAAATACTTAGCAAGTTTAACTTCCAAAGCTTGTCCGCTAAGCTGCGTCATAATCAGGATGAACAGCTTGAGTTATTGACAAAAATTAAAGGCTCTAACCCACAATTTGAAGAAGGGAAAAGTGTCGATTTCAGCCTAACACTTAACCCTAAGCTTCATTAAACAATTGATTAATATAGTTTAAAGGATGCTGAGGCTGTATACCTGATTTTTGTACTATTTGGCTACGACAAGAATACCCTGTAGCCAATACCGTACCAGCACTTTTAACGGATTCATTGGCAGCGCGCTGCCAGCTCATCTCATAAAGCTTATTTGAGATCTCTTGATGTTTATCCTCGTGACCAAAGGTACCTGCCATACCACAGCAACCCACAGCGGGTATCTCAAGATCTAAAGAGAATTTAGCAAAAATAGTGCGCCAGTGGTCTAAACTCATAGTAATTAATGCATTTTCTGAGCAATGACCAAGTAAAGAAACTTTTGATTTGAGTTGATTGTCTGTCTTTGGCAGCTGTATTTGATCCAAGTGATGAATCAACCACTCTTGCAGTAGCAAAACGCTAGGAACCATAGCTGTACCAAGCCGTTGGCAATATTCATCACGGTAAGTGAGGCCTACACTTGGATCAATCGCAATGAGTTCAAAGCCTTGATCTTCAACCACCTTTAAGTGCTTAACGACCTTACTTGCTTGGCGATCAAATGCCTTTAAAAAGCCTTTCACGTATAAAGGTTTACCTGACGGCATTATCGGCATAACTAGAGGCGTGAAGCCCATGTTCACCAAACAAGACATTATTTCTTTCATTTGAGGTAGGTCGTAACAGCTGCTAAATACGTCTTGAACAATCACAGGGTGACGCTTCTTGTCTAGCTTAGACATTTGCTTATAAGAGGTGTTATGCCAAGCTTTAACCCCTTTAATATTAGTTAAGGCACTAATATCATAGGCATGAACTTTAGGCATATTAACCATGCCAAATACCTTTTTAATAAACCACTGACTTGGCGCAAGCTGTGTCACTGTGTTGCTAAGCCAAGCAAACTTACTGGTATACATGCCTAACTGCTCTACCATTGCCACCACATAGTCACCCAACGGTCGCTTGTTTTTAGTATGGTATTGCTCTAAAAATCGACTACGATAAGTCGGTATGTCTACCTTAATAGGGCATGCTGTTGTGCAGGCCTTACAAGCTAAGCAAGTTTGCATCGACTCATACACTTGATGCTCTAACTGCACTTGGGCTCCACCTTGGGCTTCTTGACGCAACCATTCTCGAAGTAAACTGGCCCTACCCTTAGGTGACTGAACACGGTCTTTAGTGGCTTTATATGATGGGCACATAGCAGATTCTGGCTGATAGTTAAAACACGCACCATTACCATTACATGCAACCACAGGTAACCATTGTTCAACAATGGGCTCGCCTATTTGCCGGTCTTGAGCTCCGCGTGTTCGCGGATCATCCACCTTCACAAGAGTTTTTTCAGACGTTATTGGAGTGCATATCTTCCCAGGGTTAAGTTGGTTATAAGGATCAAACCAGCTTTTTATGTGACGCATGTCCTGATAAAGCTCGTCACCTATAGTTTCTTGTGTATATTCACTTCTAAACCCTTTGCCATGCTCACCCCACATGACACCTTGGTACTTTTGCACTAAGGCCTGCACCGCATCAGAGATAACCCTTAGCTTAAGTGCATCCTCATGGTCACGCATATTAAGAGCAGGCCTTACATGCAAACAACCTGCGTCTACGTGCCCGTACATGCCGTAAGGCACACCCATTCCATCTAGCAACTGCCTAAACTCCACTATGTAATCTGCTAAGTTTTCTGGGGGCACAGCAGTGTCTTCTACAAAAGCGATAGGTCGTCTCACGCCTGGACGATTACCCAACAAACCCACTCCTTTTTTGCGCAATTCCCAAAAGTTAGCCATTTCGTGCGTATTGGTTATACGCTCATAGCGAGATTGAGCTAAAGTAAGTTGATTGCATATTGCGTCCACTTTTTGCGCTAGTTTTACGCCATCCATTCCACCAAATTCTACTAGGTTAATAGCGGCTACATGCATGCCATCTTCTTTGTCTAAATACGTTGATACTTTGGGCCAAATAACATCTTCTTTTGCAAGATTTATGATCGTGTCATCGATGGTCTCTATGGCATCTGGATTTTGCTGCACCAGTACATTAGCGTCGCGCAGCGCGTCATCAAAAGAGCTATAGCTAAGGACTAATAATTCCTTAGCTTGTGGGATCGGTGTCAGCTTTAAGGTGAGTTCTGACACCAATGCCAAGGTGCCTTCAGAGCCACAAATGAGCTTACTTAAATCAAACCCATCATCAGTATGTATATGAGCTAAGTTGTAGCCCGTCATAAAGCGATTGAGTTTAGGAAAACGTGCACTAATGAGGCTCTGCTTTTGTTGTACTAGTTCGCTGACTTGTTGATATATTTTCGCATCTTCACCTCCAGATGCAATTTTCAAACTCAAAGCATCGGTGGAAAGGGATTGCGTGGTGACTTGCTGGCCATTAGCTAGCACTAGGTTTAATGATAGTACATGGTTACTTGTGCGGCCATAGACTCTGGAACCTTGCCCACAAGCGTCTGTATTAGCCATTCCGCCAATAGTTGCTCGGTTACTTGTAGATAGTGTAGGAGCAAAAAATACGCCAAAGGGTCGAAGGTAATCATTTAGTTGATCGCGAATAACACCCGCCTGCACTTTTACCCAACCAGAGCTCAAATCGATATCAAGAATTTGGGTTAAATGCCTAGAGCAGTCGATCACTAAACCATCGGTTAGGGATTGACCGTTAGTGCCAGTGCCGCCGCCACGAGGCGCAAAGTAGATGGCATTAAATTCAGCTTGGGCTGCAAGGGTAAATATCGCTTTTAAATCAGCTTCATGCTTTGGGTAAATTACCCCCTGAGGTAATAGTTGATAAACACTATTGTCTGTTGATGCAATTAAACGATCAGCTTGATGAGGAGACATTTCACCAGAAAAACCATTACTATCAAGAACATTGAGAAACTTTACAAACTTTTCTGCAGGCTGGGTCAGAAACTGTTTATTAGTCATTTTTAGGGGCCATACAAGGTAATCTGGAGTGGAATAATTATACCGTATTGTGCGAATCTTGCCCATGATCCAATTGTACAAGAGAGCCAAAAAGAGTGGTTTAAATGGCGTTTTTAAGCTATTACCTGTATGCTCCAGCGCCACAATACTTCTATTACAGAGATACTCCATGTCATTTGCCGAACTTGGTCTTGAGCCACGCCTATTAACCGCTATAGAAAGTAAAGGTTATACCGTTCCAAGCCCAATTCAAGAGAAAGCCATTCCAGCTATTTTGAAGGGCGAAGACGTGATGGCTGCAGCTCAAACAGGCACAGGTAAAACTGCTGCCTTTACGTTACCTTTGTTGCAACGATTAGCCAAAGGTAACCGTGCTCAAGCCAACCAAGTGCGCGCACTGGTCCTGACCCCTACTAGAGAGCTGGCCGCTCAAGTAGCAGAGAGTGTATCCACTTATGGCACAGATTTACCACTAACTTCTGCAGTAGTGTTTGGTGGTGTTAAAATCAACCCACAGATGATGCGGCTGCGCCGTGGTGCAGATATTTTAGTTGCAACGCCTGGACGCCTGTTGGATTTATATCAGCAAAAGGCTGTGCGTTTTGATCACTTAGAAGTGCTCATACTTGATGAAGCTGACCGTATGTTAGATATGGGTTTTATTAATGACTTAAAAAAAATCTTATCTTTTTTACCAAAAAACCGACAGAACCTGATGTTCTCAGCTACTTTTGCAGATCAAATCAGAACTCTTGCTAAAGGCTTAATGAACAACCCAGTTGAGATCAATGTTAGCCCTGCTAACAGTGCCGCACCTTCGGTAAAGCAGTGGTTATGTCCTGTTGATAAGAAACAAAAACCAGCGCTTCTACTTGAGCTAATTGTTAGTAAGAATTGGTCTCAGGTATTGGTTTTTTG
>DKMQ01000014.1:24995-29534 GCA_002470565.1 Oceanospirillaceae bacterium UBA7410
CTAGTGGCTACAGACATTGCCGCTCGTGGTTTAGATATTGAGCAGTTGCCACAAGTAGTCAATTACGACCTACCTAACATTAGTGAAGATTATGTCCATCGTATCGGCAGAACTGGACGTGCCAATCAAACAGGTGAAGCGATCTCTTTGGTATGTGCAGATGAAATTGAATTTTTAGAGTCTATTGAATTACTTATTCAAAAGCATATTGAGCGTGAACCTATTGAAGGGTTTTATCCATTGCATGAGTTGCCACCATCACGCGATATGCGCACAATGAAAAACAAAAAGCCAAAAAAGCCAAAACTAAAATCTGCACAGCTATCGCTTGAACCACCTAAAAAGAGAAAGCCTCAAGTTAAGTCGCCTTTATCTTCATCTAACCAACGAAGAGCTCCCAAGGCACCCGCTGGAGAGTCTAAAGCAAATGGCCAAAATCCATGGAACAAATCTAACGGACCTAGCAAGCGCCCTGCTCGCTAGCCTTTGGATAGAAATGATTGGGCATTATTAACTCACTAAAAAATGCCCAAAAAAATACCCTATACAAGCCAACCGAAGGGGAAGCGATTACCTGTATAGGGCACTGGTTTTACATGATGTATAACTAAGACTTGCGCTTTAGCTAAAAGTTCATATTTTATATGGCACGAACTTTTTGGCTGCCTTTTTCATGGTGTGTGAACCCGGTTGGCGCCAGATTCTCTGCTTGATCTGGGGACAACACTTGAAATTCCATGGTGTCGTATAAAAATTCTTCACGAAATGGCACTAACCCACTAGCTAATAACTCAGGGTGCTGCTCTAAAACTTCTTCAGAAAACGGTATAAAACATTGCATGATTAGCTCCTGTTATCATCAAGATCTATTAAAGACTGATAAGATGGATAAACAGTGCATCAATAATGGAGAAATAATGGATATTTTGCTTTATTGAGCTGTAATTGAAAAAACCAAGCAATGGCTTGGTTTTCCCTTACTCAAAGACGCCTTACTTAAGTAAGTTACGCCCCTTACTTGCCTCAATCCGCATACGCAATGCATTGAGTTTAATAAAGCCAGCAGCATCTTGCTGATCATAAGCACCAGCATCATCTTCCATGGTGGCCATGGCCGCATCAAAGAGACTATCTTGTGATTTACGACCGATTACATCTACATTACCTTTGTAAAGTTTAAGCTTTACAGTACCGTTAACGTATTCCTGAGAGCGATTAATTAAAGCTTGCAGCATTTGGCGCTCTTCTGACCACCAGTAACCATTGTAAACTAGCTTTGCATAGCGCGGCATGATTTCGTCTTTAAGGTGGGCAGCTTCACGATCCATAGTGATGGATTCAATGGCACGATGTGCCTTAAGCATTATAGTGCCACCAGGGGTTTCATAGCAGCCACGAGCCTTCATACCTACATAGCGGTTTTCAACGATATCTAAGCGACCTATACCATTAGCCCCAGCCACGCGATTTAGTTCAGTTAACACTGTTGCCGGACTCATAGCCTGACCATTGATAGCGACAATATCGCCCTTTAAGTAATCTAGTTCAATGTAGGTTGCTTCATCAGGTGCTGCTTCTGGAGACACTGTCCAGCGCCACATATCTTCTTCAGATGGGTGCCAAGGATCTTCTAACATGCCACTTTCATAAGAAATGTGCAGTAAGTTCGCATCCATTGAATAGGGTGAACTTTTCTTGTTTTTAAAGTCTACTGGTATAGCATGCTTAGCACAGTAATCCATTAAACTTTCACGCGAGGTAAGGTCCCACTCACGCCATGGAGCAATCACTTCCACACCCGGCTTAAGCGCATATGCACCTAGCTCAAAACGGACTTGATCATTACCTTTGCCCGTAGCACCATGCGAAATAGCATCAGCGCCAGTTTCATTTGCAATTTCAATAAGGCGTTTTGCGATTAATGGACGGGCGATCGACGTACCCAGAAGATATTCGCCTTCATACACAGCATTAGCTCGAAACATAGGGAATACAAAATCACGCACAAACTCTTCGCGCAAGTCTTCAATATATATTTCTTTAACACCCAAAGCTTGCGCTTTGGCCCGGGCTGGCTCAACTTCTTCACCTTGGCCTAAGTCAGCAGTAAAGGTAACCACCTCGCAGTTATAGGTTTCTTGTAACCACTTTACGATGACCGAGGTGTCTAGGCCTCCAGAATAGGCTAATACTACTTTATTGATGTCTGCCATGTTGATGAAGTTCCTGTAAGAAAATAAGGCTTTATAATATTCATAAATTATACATGGATGCTTCTAACAGCACAGCATTAGCGTATAAAAATTACCTGATTTTAAGTATTTTATTACCCCTAGTCCTGATAAAATGATCATCATTGTTTGATCCTACCCAATAGCCACTGAACTAGAGACCCCACATGCAATCATTGACTATAATCCGCCCTGACGATTGGCATTTACACCTGCGTGACGGTGCTGTTCTTGCCCGCACTGTGGCAGACACTGCAGCACAGTTTAATCGCGCGATGATTATGCCAAACCTATCGCCACCTGTGGTCGATACTGCCATGGCTATTGCTTACAAAGCTCGATTGGATGCGCAAAACACCTCTTTAACGCCCTTGATGACATTGTATTTAACCGATAACACCAGCGCTCAAGAAATCCAATTGGCTTTTGATTCTGGCATTGTTAAGGCAGTGAAGCTTTATCCAGCTGGAGCCACTACAAATTCAGCGGCAGGAGTCACCAATATTGAAAACATCTATCCTGCTATAGAAAAGCTTGAAGAGCTTGGCATGCCATTACTGGTGCATGGCGAGGTGACTCACAGCCACGTAGATATTTTTGATCGTGAAAAAGGCTTTATAGATCAACAATTGGCACCACTATTACAACGTTTTCCAAAATTAAAGTGCGTTTTTGAGCATATTACCACCAGTGAAGCTGCTCAATTTGTGACTGGGGCAAGCGACTTAGTTGGCGCTACCATTACCCCCCAACACTTACTATATAATCGTAACGACATGCTCGTAGGTGGTATTAAAACCCACCTATACTGCCTACCCGTGCTTAAGCGCAATACTCATCAGCAAGCATTGCAGCAAGCAGTATCTACAAGTAACACGAAGTTTTTTTTAGGCACAGACTCGGCACCTCACGCCCAAGGCGCTAAAGAAAGTGCATGTGGATGCGCAGGCTGCTACTCTTCACCAGCAGCTATTGAACTCTATGCTCAGGCATTTGAATCCTTTGATGCCTTGGATAAGCTGGAAGCATTTGCCAGTTTAAATGGCCCCGATTTTTATGGCTTAGCTCGCAACAGCGAAACTATTACCTTAACTCGACGCAGCTGGCAGGTACCTTCCAGCCTAAGCTTTGGCAATGAATTAATCATTCCTTTGGGTGCTGGTGAAACACTTAACTGGAAAATGGAGGCATAGTAGCGTGATTAGAGATCGTTTTCGGGGCTATTTGCCTATTATTATCGACGTGGAGACCGCGGGCTTTAACAGTCATACGGATGCCCTTCTAGAAGCTGCAGCCGTGATTATTGATATGGATGAAGATGGCATACTCTATGCCAAAGAAACCATAGAGTGTCACATAGAGCCTTTTGAAGGTGCAAATTTAGAAGCTGCCGCCTTGGAGTTTACGGGTATAGATCCATCAGATCCTGAACGGGGTGCTATTAGTGAACATCAAGCTCTTGACACACTGTTTAAACCCATCCGCAAAGCGTTAAAAGCAAGTGGTTGTAAACGTGCTATTTTGGTAGGACATAATGCTGCGTTTGATTTAAATTTCATTAATGCCGCAGTTCACCGCTGCCAACAAAAACGTAACCCTTTTCATCCCTTCTCTTGTTTTGATACCGCCACCTTGGCAGGCTTAGCTTATGGCCAAACGGTATTGGCTAAGGCATGTGCTGCTGCTGATATAAGATTCAGTAATGAAGAAGCTCACAGTGCTCGTTATGATGCACAAAAGACTGCTGAGCTATTTTGCACTATTGTAAATCGATGGAAACAACTGGGTGGATGGCAGGCAGAGGATGATGAATTTCCTTTTGCTGGTTTAGATTAAAAAACTAAACCTTTAGTTTGATTTGTCCTTTTGCACTAACCATTTTTTATGCTCGCAGCTACCAGGAACAGGCTCATAGCCCCCTTTTGAGAATGGATTACAGCGCACTATACGCCAGAAACCCAAAACAAAACCCTTTAAAGCCCCGTGTAATTTAATTGCTTCAATAGTATAGCTTGAGCACGTTGGGTAATAACGGCAGTTGCTGCCTAGCATAGGGCTTAAAAGGTACTGATAGCCTTTAACTATGAGTATCATTACCTTTGCTAAAAAAGAGGTTTTTGTATGCTGATTCATGGGTCTACACCAACAAAATAGGCAGCCTTATCCTGAACATTACTCCTTCAGGACGACTTAAATTATGGGCTGATACACTGCCACCGTGAAACTGGCTAATTAAGCGCACAACATATAGACCCAAGCCAAAATGTGCGTGACCTGCACCTGCTGTGCGAGCGGAAACCATGGAATT
>DKMQ01000014.1:29608-37746 GCA_002470565.1 Oceanospirillaceae bacterium UBA7410
TTATAATGCTATCTTTGGTGCGAAAATCTCTAGCGTTATCAAGTAATTTGTCCAGTAATTGCTCTATCCGATAATCCACGCCAGCAACATATATTGCCTGATCCTCTGCCTCAAAAACGACATCTTCAAAGTCTTCGACGGTGCCAGGGTTTTGGTGATGGACGTAGGTTTTCACCAGATGAAACAAATTTAGGGGCTCTAACTCGTCCTCATGTAAAGCTTCTTCCAAGTTAGCTGCATCTGCTAGCTTCTCAACAATGCCACTAATTTTCACCAACCCTCTTTGGGCACTATCAATATATCGCTGCTGGCCTTCTATAACGCCATGCATTTGTAAATTTTCTAATGAAGTCATCGCTGCATTTAGCGGATTATTTACTTCATGACGCAAAGTTCGCGGCATGGTGTTCATAAATTCTTGATGTTCATGAAGCCTAGCGACTACACCAGAAAAGCTGCGGGCTAAGTCTCCTATTTCATCACCCGCACGAATTTCGTTATATAAACGGTTAGTTCTTAACCTGCCATCAGGATCTACAATAAGCTGGGCTTCTTTACCTAGCCGCCTAATGCGCATCGCTTGACGCCATGAAAACAATAACAGTACTAATAATATCGTTAGCATAGTGGAAAAGCTTAGCAGCGCAATATTTTCCATAGCTCGCCTTTGTAAGCCTAATATTTGCGCTGTGGATTGTTTTATAAGCACCACACCTAAAAGCTCACCTTCTTGGTCCACAATGGGTGCTGCAACAGCCAGTATTTGCTCGGTCGGGCCTTTATGCCAGCGGCCACTGACAAACTTTTTATCCAAAGCTCTATTAAGTAAATCACGTTCTTCACTTGCTGCTTGTACAGGATTTAAATAAGCCGGAATAGCAATAAACCAATCTAAACCTTTATTAAGCCAGCTTTGAATGCGCTCCAAAATACCTTGTGGGTTGATTTTTTCAGACGCTACCGGGCTCACTTGACCAACACTTGCACGCACTTGTAAGTGATTATCATAAATAACGACTTGCGAATCAGAGCGACTTAAACTGGATAGAATTCTATTCGCTTCAGGTGCCCGCATGGCTAACAGGTTAAAGTGACTTTCTATAGTAGTGTCAGTGCCTACTAAAGTTTTCAAATGGCGCATAGTGCCGTCTTCACTGTCTACATCAGCGACAGCTAAACCAAACTCTTGGCGTTGATTTAAAAAATATTTCGGCAGTGCAAACTCAACTAAATAACCATCTACTAACGGCCTCATGACCGCCTGAATAATAAATGAGGATGACGGGCGTATATATTGTGCCGTGGACCAATCATCTTTAACATACCAGACTTCCATAGCCCCGGGTTTAGTGGCAACCATGACTAAGCGTCTTTTATTGCCATTTCTATCGGGTAAGGTAAGGCGTAAATGGTCGCTGATATCTAACCTAGAAGTGCCTTTGGTCCTTAGTACTGTTTTATCATCTTGAATACGTACTAAACCATAAATACGGTCATCCTTTTCACCCAGCAATAAGCTATAACCATCTTCACTGTCTTCACCGGCACCAAAATATTTCGCAAACAGTTGGTAATCTAGCCATTCATTGGTGTAGCCATCTACTTTGGCTGTGCCAATTAACGGATGGCTAAATACCACCTGCTGACTATCTAAATATGGCAACTCGGCTAACAAATCATCTCGGCCTTGAAACAAGGTCACAATACCCCGAGCAAGCTGCTCTTGCGCCTGAGTTTGCCCCTCGATCATAAACACACGAGTTTCAGCAACAAATCGATAGGACAACCAAGGAATGCTTACCAAAACCAAAGCAAAGACGAGCACTTGGGTGTTGAATCTAAATCGTAGACGTTTGTTAGAGTTATTCATTAGCGATCAGACCATCGATAGCCCATGCCATATTCTGATTTTATGGCATCAAAATCAGTGTCTATCAATTTTATTTTACGCTTTATGTTTCGAATATGTGTGCTTATGGTGTTATTAGACACATAGTGCTGATGGGTGGCTTGGGCTAAAGTGTCATAGGTAAGTATGTTACCAGGCCTGCGTGTGAGAGCCTCAATCATGCGAAATTCTGTGAGGGTAAGACCTAGTATTTCTTGGCCTTGCCACTTTGCTTGGCGACTTTCTTCAAGTAACTGTAAGTGACCAATATCTTTTACTTTTTGATCATTGGTTTCTGCAGAAACTATCCTAATATCGCCCAGCCTTACTAAGGTA
Organism: Oceanospirillaceae bacterium UBA7410; assembly: GCA_002470565.1. Classification (GTDB taxonomy): domain Bacteria; phylum Pseudomonadota; class Gammaproteobacteria; order Pseudomonadales; family Balneatricaceae; genus Njordibacter. Next base: position 31,833 of record DKMQ01000014.1, read on the forward strand.
GCCACTTTTTCGGCAAGAAAGTCTAGTGATACGGGTTTAGGTTGATAATCCCAAGCGCCCATTCTAAGACCTAAAATTCGGTCTATCTCTCCTATACGCTCAGTTAAAAACAACACCGGAAGCTCTGGGTGAATTTTCAATAAGGCTGCGCACAGCTGAAAGCCGGCATCAATATTGTCATGCATTATGATGTCAAGGATGACTAAATCGGGGCGCTGAAGCTTTAAACCAGACTCAGCTTCATCTTTACCAGCATATGCAGTCACTTGATAACCACGTTGCTCTAAAGCAAATTGATAGTTATCTCGTTGATCCTGATCATCTTCTACTATAACAATATGCTTGGCCAAAGAAGGCTCCTTAATTAATTCTCTAGTCGCTTCTCAAGTAACTCAAGAGTGAGTTGCAACGTCTTTTTTGCTTTCTTTTTTGCGCTATCAATTTGTAACTTAAGCTGTGTCATAGCAGTTATCGCAGCAGTTTTTGCGTCCCCACTTTCCTTGATACCATTCATCAAGGCATCAACTTTTAGACTCACTTCTTGGATTTCTTGCTCAGCACGTTGTTTGGCTATGGCCACTGCTTTGGCTTTACCAGCATCTGCTTTAATCTGCTCTTGTTGAGTCAGCTCTTTTTTTACCTTGGAGCCAGAATGTTTGCTTTCCATGCCTCCTACAAAAGACATGATACCCACAGCTGAACGCAAGCGCTGCATAAATGGTTGACTATGAGCACGTGCCTTAGTTGCTCCTTTTTGTAGTTCAGCTTCGATATAACTTGGGTCTTTTATAATAACATCATAACGTTTGCGAGCAGGTGTGAGGTATTCGTTAAGGTATTCAAATAACTGACCTTTCATATCACCCCAGCCAATGCCGTTTGCATAGGCGTTGCGCATAGCTAATGTTTCTTGCTCACTAGCAAAAGCACTATAGATTTCAAACAAGGTACAAGTTTCTGGGTCTTTCACTTGGCCAGGTTGCAAGCTATTAGTAGTGATCTGAAAAATAAGCTTCTTTAATTCATCAGCTGGGGCGAATAATGGAATAATATTGCCGTAGCTCTTGCTCATTTTACGACCATCAAGGCCTGACAATACCTTTGAGTCACCTTCTTCAACCATCGCCTCTGGCAATACAAAGTGTTCTCCGTAAGTATGATTAAAGCGCATGGCTATGTCGCGGCACATTTCAATATGCTGAATCTGATCTTTACCCACTGGAATTTGATGAGCATTAAACATGAGAATATCAGCAGCCATTAAAATAGGGTAACTAAACAACCCCATGTTAATACCTTGATCAAGATCAGTATTAGATTGGCGCTGATTCTCATCTACAGAAGCTTTATAGGCATGCGATCTATTCATCATACCTTTAGCTGTCATACAGGTTAAAAACCATGCCAGCTGGGGGATCTCTGGGATATCCGATTGACGATAAAAGGTCGCTTTGTCAGTGTCCAGGCCTAGTGCTAGCCAAATGGCCGCAATCTCTTGGCTAGACCGATGCAAGGTTTGAGGGTCTTGGCATTTGATCAGCGCGTGGTAATCAGCAAGAAAGTAAAAGCTATCGGTATCCGCTTTTTGACTTGCGGCAACTGCGGGTTTAAGTGCACCTAAGTAATTACCAAGATGAGGTGTTCCAGAAGTGGTAATGCCGGTGAGCACTCGTTGTTTGGCTTGCATGTATGGAATCTACTGTTACGCTTTAAAAAGGCTATTATACACAGCCAATTACACCTGCGTTAGCCCCAAAAAAAGCTTATCCAGCTTAGCCTACTATTTGCTTACGACACTGTCCTGTTAGAACTCATAATCCAGTCGGTAATAGGCCCAAAATATAGCTTAGAAACAGCTTACTTAAATTGCTTGCGTCAAAACCTATGCCCCGTTAAGGTATGTTCACTAATGCTATAATCAAGGACTTAAAATGGAACAGTTAGCAACATTTGGTGCAGGTTGTTTTTGGGGTGTAGAATCTTTATTTGCAGCACAAAACGGCGTTACGCAAACTTCTGTAGGCTATATGGGTGGGCACACTGCGCAAGTTAATTATGCAGCCATATGCCAAGGTGATACAGGCCATGCTGAAGTAGTCCAAATCACCTTTGATGACAGCATCATAACCTACTCGCAACTGTTAGAAATATTTTGGCAAAACCACAACCCCACTACACCCAACCAACAAGGTCCAGATTTTGGCACACAATATCGTTCGGTGGTGTTTTATAACAATGAAAGCCAGCGTCAACTAGCTCTTGATATGCGTAAAACGTTAGACGAAAGTGACGCATTTAGAGCACCTATCGTGACTATTATTGAGCCTGCAGTAATCTATCATCTTGCAGAAACCTATCATCAGAAATATCTGTTAAAGCGCGGTCAAACTAGCTGTTCTATCTAGTCTATTTAAATCATCTTAATTAGAGGTCTCGTGCTTCGTTAGTGTGAGTCGCTTTTTGACAAGTTAGCTGCACTACTGATGGGTAGAATCTGCTCGATATTTTCCGCCTAATGGCAATTTTGCACATTGGGTCACTTACCCTTTCCTCGGGAGCAAACACACATGAAATCTTCTGCTAAAGTTGTCGTTATAGGCGGCGGTGTTGTCGGCGCAGGCACTTTGTATCATTTAGCCAAAAAAGGTTGGACCGACGTGGTTTTGGTCGAACGTAAAGAACTCACATCTGGCTCTACATGGCATGCTGCTGGTTTGTTACCGCTTTTTAATATGAGCTACTCTGTAGGTAAACTTCACCAATACTCAGTTGATTTTTACCATGAATTGGAAAAAGAAACCGGCATGAGTGTAGGTTTCTCAGTGGTATCCAACATCCGTTTGGCCAACTGCGAAAACCGCATGGACGAATACAAGTATTACGCCGGTGTTGCTAAAACCGTAGGCGTACAGACTAAGTTCCTCACTCCTGAGCAAGTGAAAGAAGTATGGCCTCTTTGTAACACACAAGGGTTACTTGGCGCTATTCAACACCCAGATGATGGCTACATCCAACCTGCTGATCTTACCCAAGCCCTTTGTAAGGGTGCCCGCGATATGGGGGCTGAAATTTACCGCTATACTTCGGTAACTGCTATTGAGCAGCAGGTTGATAACTCTTGGATTGTTAAGACCGACAAAGGTGATATCGCTTGTGAGCACGTTGTTTCTTGTACGGGCAGTTTTGCTCGTAAAACGGGCGAAATGGTTGGCCTAGACATCCCTGTAATTCCTGTAGAGCATCAGTTCATTGTAACTGAGCCGCATCCAGCGATTGTAGAACGTAAAAAGCAAGGCTTACCTGAGATGGGCGTATTGCGCGAATCAGATGGTGGCTACTACTTACGTGAAGAACAAGGTGGTTTGTTATTAGGCCCATACGAGAAACACGCACCTTGCGTTTATGTTGATGGTCCAGCAGATGACTGTGAATACGAGCTATTCAACGAAGAGTTAGATCGTTTGATGCCTCACATTGAATTTTGTATGAACCGTGTACCTGCCTTTGCCGAGGTTGGCGTTAAGGAAGTTTACAACGGTGCTATTGCCTATACACCCGACGGCAACCCTATTGTAGGACCCGCTCCTGGCCTTAAGAACTTCTGGCTCAACGAAGGTCACTCTTTTGGCATTACCGCTGCTGGTGGCGCTGGTTGGCAGTTAGCTGAATGGATGATCGACGGTGAACCTACTGTAGACATGATGGGTGTAGACCCACGTCGTTTTGGCCCGTATGCCACTCGTGGTTACTTGAAAGAGAAAAACGAAGAAGCTTACGCTAACGTATTTACTACTCACTACCCAGACGAAGAGCGTGAAGCTGCCCGTCCACTAAAAACCACACCTTGCTACGATCGTATGAAAGCACTGGGTGCGGTATTTGGCAGTGTGTATGGCTGGGAACGCCCTAACTGGTTTTTACCCACCAAAGATTACGCGTTAACTGAACAAGAGTTAGCTACTGATGATGTAGACCAGGTGCTTTGGAATCAAAACTTCTCTGAACCACTTGATGGCGGTCCGATTGTAGAAAAGAATTCGTTCCGTAGATCTAACTACCATGATTTTGTAGGCAACGAATGTAAGCATGTGACCGAAAAGGTGGGGTTGCTAGACATGTCTGCCTTTGCTAAAGCCATTGTTAAAGGCCCTGGTGCTGAAGCATGGTTAGAGTATATTTTTGCTAATAAAATGCCTAAAACTATTGGCCGTATTTCACTAGTGCACATGCTCACACTTAATGGCGGTGTACGTTCTGAATACACTGTCTACAAAACTGGCCCACAAAGTTATTACCTTGTGTCTGCTGGAGCCTTTGAAACACATGACCATGACTATCTATTTAAGCTTAAGCCAAAAGATGGCAGCGTAGATGTTCAACGTGTGACAACTAACACAGGTGTATTAGTATTGGCTGGACCACGTTCACGTGAAGTGCTACAAAAAATCACCGATACTGACTTATCTAATGCAAGTTTCAAGTGGCTAACCGGTAAAAAAATCAACGTAGGTTATGCTACAGCTGAAGCTTTACGCGTTAACTTTGTTGGTGAACTAGGCTACGAATTACACCACCCTATTGAAATGCAAAATTATATCTTTGATGAAGTCATGAAGGCAGGGGCCGAGTTTGACATCAAACCATTTGGCATTCGGGCTATGGACAGCATGCGTCTAGAGAAATCTTACCGCTTAATCCCAAGGGAAATGTCTATCGAATACTCGGCGATGGAATCTGCCCTAAGCCGTTTTGTACGCTTAGACAAAGAAGGTGACTTCATTGGTAAAGACGCTCTAACTGCATGGGAGAAGCGCGGTGCTGAAAATGCCTTCGCTACGTTTGAAGTGCACGGTGTAACAGATGCAGACGCACGTGGTTCTGAAGCGATTTACAAAGGTGGCGAATTAATTGGTCGTACAACTTCTGGTGGTTACGGCTGGCGTGTAGGTAAGTCCCTTGCCCTTGGAATGGTAAAGACTGGCTTCGCTGATATTGGTACTGAAGTTGAAATTGAAATTTTGGGCGAAATGTACAAAGCTACTGTGGTTGAAGAGTCACCGTTTGACCCTACTAACGTCAAATTGCGCGCTTAGTCCGTAAACGCAATAATGAGAAGCGCTAGCCTAAGGGATGAACCTTAGGCTAAGTTTTAATAGAGGCGGCGTTGACTTCTATATGTGTAGGTTTAAAATGCCTGCTGTTAATAAGGTTAGTAAAAACTAACATATCATTTATTTTTTAGTGAGATCATGTGCATGAAAGTTTTAGTTGGCGTAAAACGCGTACTAGACCCTCAGGTCAAAGCCCGCGTTAAGGCAGATAAGTCAGGTATTGACCTAACCAATGCCAAAATGACGATGAACCCGTTTTGCGAAAATGCTGTAGAAGAAGCAATTCGTTTACGTGAAGCAGGCACCATAGAAGAAGTGGTTGTTTTATCTGTTGGTGCAGCCAAGTCTGAAGAAACTCTTCGTAATGCTCTAGCACTAGGTGCAGATCGTGCAATCTTAGTGCTCACCGAAGATGTTTTAGAACCCTTAGCCATTGCTAAAATATTTAAAGCTATCGTAGCCCAAGAAAGCCCAGACTTAGTTTTAGTGGGCAAGCAGGCTATTGATGACGAATGCAACCAAACTGGACAAATGGTTTCTGCACTTTTAGGTTGGCCTCAAGCTACTTTTGCCTCCAAACTAGAGATTGTGGATGGCACAGCTCAGGTTACACGTGAAGTAGACTCAGGTCTGGAAACGGTTAATGTGAACATGCCGGCGGTTATTACTGCAGACCTGCGATTAAACGAGCCACGTTACGCCTCTTTACCCAACGTAATGAAAGCCAAACGTAAACCACTTGAAAAAATCGATATTGCAGACTTAGGCTTAGATACGGCTAATCGCATGACGACTATTGAAGT
>DKMQ01000065.1 GCA_002470565.1 Oceanospirillaceae bacterium UBA7410
CTTAAATACACTGGCTCTTCTTGACTGGAGGCATTCACGACAGTCGATCCATTCACATAAGATTGGCTTAATAACTTCCCATCCCTTAGGTTAATTACTCTAGCAATCTTGGCCTGCTCACGCAAAAATTTCACTTTGGCTTCCGCTTTAAACTCATAGATAGCATGAGCTCTACGTTTGCTTAAATCAAGGTCTTCAATAGCAAGGCGATTGTTTCGAGCATACGCTTGAGCAAGTTGATCAAAATTACTTACTAGATACTTATTTACATTGTCATTTGAAATCACCAGAGCATCAGTAATTATTTGAGTAGCTAGCGCTGGAGCTTGAGTGGTGATATTCATCACCCAGTTTGGCTGAGGATTTTTTGCAGCGTTTGGTGCAGGTGGTACTAGAGAAAAATCATAATTAGCCACTATAGCCACACGGGATTCAAACTCTTGATCAGTTTCATCGGCTTTTTTCTCAAGGTAACTGGAAGACTTAATAAGTTTTCTAATCTCACTAAGTGGCTTGATATCATCAGTAAACAAAGACAAAAATCTTTGCTTATCCGCAGACATAAACTTATAGGTGTTAAATTCAGAATAAACATCAGCTTGCGCTGCAGGCAAGGTAGATATTTCAAAGCTGCCAGTATAGGTTTTAGGCACTAACATTAGGTAAGCTATTGCAGACATTAAAGTGGCAATAGCTATACCTACAACTAACCACTTTCCTCTCCACAAGGATCTAACCAAATCTGCTAAATCAATCTCATCGTCGTGTATTTGATTATCCTGCTGTTTCATAAATAATTCCTGTATAAATATATCGATACATATCTTATTTCAGAAAAAATTTAACAGCTTAGCGGATTACGCAAGCTGTTAATATCCAGTTTAAATTTTAAACCTACCCTACGATAGAGACATCTTCGGCTTGAATGCCTTTGTCGCTTTCAGTGACGCTAAAGCGAACGCGCTGACCTTCTAGTAATGAACGGTGGCCTTTGCCTCGTATAGAACGAAAGTGAACAAATACGTCATCGCCTTGATCACGCGTTACAAAACCAAAACCTTTGGTAACGTTAAACCACTTAACCGTGCCAGATTCGCGATTTGGATCATCATCCATTTCATCCCATTGGTCATCGTCTTCTGCACCCGCAGAAACAAACTTAACACCAGTAGCAAGAGTAGCTACCCAGAACATGGCAAAAGCTACACCAGCTACTAACTCAAACTGAGCGTTAACAATGTTTGAACCATGAACAATTTCATCTAAAATAAACGGTAATGCCAAAGCGGCAATTAAACTAATAATGAAGCTATAAATAAATAATGTACGTCTCATAATGATTCGATATCTCTAATTTTATTGTTTTAAATAACACCATTGCACCGCCACCTTTGCCTATTTACATATGCGAACTTGCATAAAGTCGGTACAATCACGCAAGATTATAGAAAAACCCGCGCCCAATCAAACACTTGATTTATAAAAGCCCCTTTTTTTGCAACTTCTTGAGCATATCATGACAAATAACGCCGATATCGTCGAACTACAGCAACAAATCGCCTTTCAAGAGCAAACCGTAGACACTCTTAACGAGGTAGTAAGCAGACAACAAAAAGACCTTACTAGGATAGAGCGCACTTTAAGTTTGCTCGCGCAGCAGATGAAAAATTTGCAACAAGCAGCTGACGCTGGTCAAGGTGGGCCAGAGGCAAATGAGCCGCCGCCACACTATTAATTTTCTAAGCTAATCTATTTGGATGAGAAGCTTTTATTCACATAAATATCAAATCGATTAGACTTACCTTCAAGCCGATACATAGGTTTATGCTGACCAAGATCTGGTGCGATACGAGGTCGCTTTACCACTACCCTGTGAGTGGCTAAGTCTAGAGCTTTTGCAAGCAAAGGATCTGCATCTTGGTCACTACCTACCAAGTCTCGAAAAATGGCCATTTCTTTTTTTACTTGAGCAGACTTACCAGAGTGAGGAAACATCGGGTCCAAATAGATTACTTGCGGAGCAACACCCTCCCAAGATTCCATTACAGACAAGGCATCGCCTTGCTTAAGGCGCATACTAGCGACAATATCGCCCACATCAATGTCTAGCTCCCCTCTAGCTAAGCCATCTTTAAGGAGTGCCCTTACTACAGCCTGACGTTCAACCATAGTGACTGCGCATCCTAAGCTAGCCAAAACAAAGGCATCGCCACCTAACCCTGCTGTCACATCTAAGATACTAGGCCGTATAGAACCCTGCATACCTACAGCTTTTGCCACCTGTTGCCCTTTACCACCACCAAACACTCTACGATGGCGCGACTTACCCGCTGCAAAATCTACACGTACCGCACCACTGCGCCCATCTACTGGCTCTAACCCCAAACCTTGTGCAGTGAAACGTAAAATAAAGTCATACTTATCACTTGGTTTTTTGATCACTGGCACATTAAGGTCTAACGCAAGAGATTTCTCTAATGACTGAAATCCTGCTGCTACAACTGCTAATTTAATGTGGGTAATATCAGCCAACATAAGCCCAATCCCAAAACAATACGATAAGCGACAAAGGGCCACATACCCATGCGACTAATTATGCGCATAAACAAAAAAATACATAACCAAGCGCTCAAAAAAGACACTACAAACGCTATCAGCATAGGCACCCAAGCAATAACAACCTTTGTAGTTGCCAACTCAAAACTTATAAGACTAGAGGCTGCTAAGATAATAGGGATAGACATTAAGAATGAAAAACGAGCGGCTGCTTCTCGCGTATAACCAAGCATCAGCGCAGCTGTCATAGTGATGCCAGAGCGGGAAGTACCTGGCAATAAAGCCAAAGCCTGAGCTAAGCCTATATATATAGTATGTCGCCAATTCATAGCCGACATTTGATGTTGTCTGCGGCTGCGCCAGTCAGCAAAGCCTAGCAGCAAACCAAACACTAATGTAGTGACCGCAACTACCCACAGCATTCGTGCATTCACTTCTATCCAATCTTTTAATATCAGGCCAAAGAACATGGCCGGAAGCGTTGCCACTATTAACATTAGCGCCAAGGTTGCTTGCGGGTTTAGGCGTCGTTCCTGTTGCCACTGATACAGGCCTAAAACCATAGCAATTAAATCGCTGCGCAGATAGATGATGACAGCTAATAGACTACCTAAGTGAACCGCCACATCAAAACTTAAACCTTGATCAGGCCATCCTAACAATAGGCTTGGGAACAACAGATGGGCAGAGCTAGAAATAGGTAAAAATTCAGTAATGCCCTGAATTAAAGCAATGATACTGGCTTGTATCCAATCCATGGGGCAATCCTCAATAAAAGTGGAAGGCTATTGATAACGTGGTAGTTTTTGCCATGTAACTTCGTCACGCAAATAAACAGGCAAAGCATATTCAGGCGCACACTGGTGTCCTAGTAAAAAACCCGCCGCCGCCAAGCGAACCATTTCTAAAGCCCTTGGCTCTAGTTCAGACCGCACTGATTGAGCACTAGTGATAATACCTTGGGGCATATTTGCAACAGACATACCGCTACCACAAGCCACATAGTTACTGTTCATTACTTCAACCTGCAAAGGTGAGCAAACTCTTTCAGCAATTTGTGCAACAGCAAGTTGGGGATCATTTTCATCAATAATGTATTCTCCCCAATACACCTCGCCCATACGGGCATCTAAACTACAGGCGTAAGATAAACCAGCCATGCTTGAATAAGTATGGGCACGCAATGCAAGAGCGGCAAGGGTGGATATAGGCAATACTTTACAGCCAATACCAAAAGCCAGGCCCTGAGCCACACCTGCTGCAATGCGAATGCCTGTGAAAGATCCTGGGCCACGACCATAAGCGATAGCATCAAGGCTAGACATCTTAACATCAGCCTCAAGTAACAGCTCTTGCACCATGGGTAGTAAGCGTTTTGTATGTTGACGCTGCGCAAGCTCTTCTTGGCCGATCAAAAGCCCAGTGTCGCTCCATAGGGCCACGCTACAGGAATTTCCAGAAGTGTCCAGCGCCAGTATATAGGCCATGGGTAAGGTTACTTATCTAGCGCTGAAAAGACAGCCTCTTTAATATCACTCACACTACCCACACCTGCAATGTAGTGATACGCAGGCGCGGCAACACCTTCAGACACAATAAGTGCTTTATAAAAGTCAACTAGTGGCGCTGTTTGTTCGTGATATACGCTTAAACGCTGGCGTACCGTATCTTCTTGATCGTCAGCACGCTGCACCAAATCTTCACCTGTTACATCATCTTTACCCGCCTGCTTAGGCGCATTGAAAGTGAGGTGATATGTACGACCAGAGCCTGGGTGCACACGACGGCCACTCATCCGTTGAATAATTTCCACATCGGCGACGTCAATTTCAATCACACCATCAATCAACACTTTAGCATCTTTTAATGCTTGAGCTTGGGGAATAGTTCGAGGAAAACCATCAAACAAAAAACCTTCCTTGCAATCATCTTGTGAAATGCGTTCTTTAACTAAATTGATAATCAATTCATCTGAAACCAAGCCACCTTCGTCCATAATTTTTTTGGCTATCTTGCCTAAGTCAGTGCCCGCCTTTACGGCAGCACGGAGCATATCGCCCGTAGAAATCTGGGGGATCCCAAATTTTTCTGTAAGGTACTGTGCTTGAGTGCCTTTACCCGCGCCTGGCGCGCCTAAAAGGATTAATTTCATGATGTAACTCCAAAAATTTAAATACTATGGCTTTTATTTAATCGCTCAATTAACCTATATTCGATTAAATTAAGATGCCTTAGCAAAGAAACAATAAGACAACACAAAGTGTTCAACATTTATTATTTGCTTGCTAAGAAACCCATTACACAGCCACAAGTTTTACATGGCCGCGTAGTTTAACTAAAACACAGCTTCAGCGCCATGCTCCTAAAGTGGAATTAGTTTATACCGGTTATAGTAAGTGGATATGTCAAACGTTACAGACCTTGCGCCTTAGCTTCGTTCCAGCCAGCATCCATATGTTCTAAGCTGACATTTTCTAGCTGTTCACCTGACGCTAGTATTTGAGCCTCTAAAAAACGAAAGCGTCGCTCAAATTTGGCATTAGCACCACGCATTACTTGCTCAGGATCTTGCTTCAAATGTCTGGCCATATTCACGCAGGCAAACATTAGATCACCTAATTCTTCTAAGGTGTGTTCTTTATCACCACTAGCAAAAGCCTGTTGAACTTCCTCTAACTCTTCAGCCATATTCGCTAAAACTGGCGCCACGGCTGGCCAGTCAAAGCCCACATTAGCTGCCCGCTTTTGTAGTTTTGCACTACGCTGCATAGCGGGCAAGGCATTGGGCACGTCATCTAACACAGAGTGTTGTTGCTTAGCTTCGCGTTCATTTTGCTTAATACTTTCCCAGTTTTTGAGCACTTGTTCAGCATCTATAACGGCACTGCCTTGCTCTTCATTATGAACACTATCTCCAAAGACATGTGGGTGGCGGCGAATAAGCTTATCTGCCATGGCTTGAGCTACATCAGCAAATTCAAAACTGCCTTCTTCACGTGCTAATTGGCAGTAAAAAACCACTTGAAATAACAAATCACCCAGCTCATCACGCAGCTGCATACGATCATCAGACTCTATCGCATCTGCAACTTCGTAGGCCTCCTCTAAGGTATGCGGCAAAATACTACGGAAATCTTGCTTTAAATCCCACGGACAGCCACCATCGGGATTACGCAACTGGGCCATAATATCTAATAAATTTTGCATTGCATCGCTAGTTTGGAGTGAACTTTTAACCATTTTTTTGCCGCCTTACATCTAATACGTTAGGAAGCTGGCTGATTTTATCTAAAATCCGGCCCAGCAAGTCTAAACGGGGTATATCTATTGTCATGGCGATGGTAGCCGAATGCGTTTTTTTATCAACATTGGTCGTTATATTACCCAAGTTAACATTTTCATTACCCAACACCATAATAACTTCACTCAACAATCCAGAGCGATCCACCGCTTCAATATAGATATCTACAGGATAAGTGTGCTCACTATTGCCAGACCAATTCACCTCAATAATACGCTGGCGATCACGCTCGGCCATGTTCATAACATTAAGGCAATCTTGCCGATGCACAGACACCCCTCGTGTAAGAGTGATAAATCCAGTAATGCCATCCCCAGGAACCGGCTTACAACAATTAGCAATACTGGTGAGTAGATTACCTACTCCAGCAATTTGAACATCATTACCCACAGCAGATGTAGACTTAGATTTACCATTCAAAAGACTAAGATTTAGTTGCTTTTTAGACTTTAAGTTAGGCTCTACTTGCTGTTGGGCAGCATTAATAACCTGAGTTAGTCGCAGGTCTCCAGCACCTAAAGCGGCATACATATCATCAACTTGCTTAAAGTTGATCTGTGTCGCTATGAGACTATAATCTACCCCAGCAATGGCCATACGACGCATTTCCCGCTCTACTAAGTGACGCCCTGCGGTTGCATTCTTGTCTTTATCCAGCTGCTTAAAGTAGTGGCCAATTTTCGCTCGCGTGCGGCCTGCCGTGACGTAACCCAAGTTTGGGTTCATCCAATCTCGACTAGGCGCTCCGCCTTTAGAGGTCATTATTGAAACTTGATCTCCAGTTTGAAGCTCATAAGTTAACGGCACTATGCGGCCATGTATCTTTGCCCCACGGCAGGTATTGCCCACTTCCGTATGCACTCTGTAAGCAAAGTCTATGGGGGTGGCACCATTTGGTAAATCTACTACATGTCCATCTGGAGTAAATACATAAATTCGGTCTTGATCCACATCACCTTTAACTTGATTAACAAACTCATCTCCATCGCCTACTTCGTCATGCCACTCTAATACTTGGCGCAACCATGCAAGTTTATCGTCATATGAATTACCTGCGCTATTAACGTCTGTGCCTTTGTATAGCCAATGAGCACACACACCAAGCTCGGCCTCGTCATGCATGGCAAAAGTACGAATCTGTATTTCTACTACCTTACCTTCCGGCCCTATTACTGCAGTGTGTAAAGAGCGATAGCCATTTTCTTTAGGCGTGGCAATATAATCATCAAACTCTTGGGGAATATTGCGCCACAAACCATGAACGATACCCAAAGCGGTGTAGCAATCAGTAAGCTCAGGCACCAACACACGCACTGCACGTACGTCATAAACTTGGGAAAATTCAATATTTTTGCGCTGCATTTTGCGCCATATGCTGTAGATGTGCTTAGCTCTACCCATCACGTCTGGCACTATACCTGCACCTGTAAGCTGCTGCGTTAGGTTAGCTAATACGCGCTCAATATAATCTTGCCTATCCATACGCCGCTCATCTAAATAGAACGCAATTTCTTTATAGGCATTGGGCTGAAGGTAACGAAATGAAAGGTCTTCAAGCTCCCACTTAATGGCACCTATACCTAAACGGTGAGCTAATGGGGCGTATACATCAAAGACTTCACGGGAGACAAGGTAACGCTTCTTTCGATCAACGTTTTTTACTGCTCGAATTGCGCAGGTGCGCTCAGCAAGCTTGATCAGTGCCACGCGCACATCATCCACTAAGGAAACTAGCATCTTACGCACATTGGTAAGCTGCCCATCAGACTGGCCTAAAATACTATCTCGTGTGGGGCTTTGTAAGCTACTTATTGCAGCCATTTGCAGCACACCATCGATTAACGAAGCCACAACTGGCCCAAAAGTGTCCTTAACTTCTTTTAAAGATAGTTTATCTTCGCGCACGGCGCGATACAAAACTGCAGCCACTAAAGTCTCTTCATTGACCTGCAACGTCGTTAATATTTCAGCCATTTCAAGGCCAGTGCGAAAACAATCAACCTCTTGCGTGGCCCAAATATCTTCACTTTTACTAGCATGGTCGCGCACTTTTTGGGCCAGCTCACATGCTTGTTGCAACACACCCGCATCTGATAGCTCTACCACATTTTTCAGGCCTGCCATCCACGCTTGAATATCGACATTGCCATCGGCGTATGTGGGGTGAACCGCGCGTACCTGTACCATACTCAAATCCTGTTAATTATCACACCAAAAGTGTTCCCACTATTTTAGTTCCTTACCCATATTAGCGCGTGACTTTTACGTTCTTTTTACGTTTGTACGAACAAGCAATGCCATCACTTCTAAGTGTGGAGTATGAGGGAACATATCAATACAACCCACTTTATCAACGTGCAATCCTAGACTTTGAAACTCTTTTAAATCTCTGGCCATAGAGGCTGGATTACACGAAACATACACAACGCGCTCTAGTGGCTGGCCTTTAAGCATCTGAGCGATTCCTTTAGCCCCTGCTCGCGGCGGATCTAATAAAGCTTTATTAAAAGACTTTCTTTGCCACTGTTTGCGAGCACTGGTTTCAAACAAATCTGCATGTTCAAAATCTACTAAAGCAAAGCCATTACGTCGAGCATTTTCGCGACCTTGCTTAACCATGGCATAGTCGCCTTCTAGGGCTAACACTGTGACATGTTGATCAGCCATACTGGCAATGGGTAAGGAAAAATTACCCACACCACTGAATAAATCTAATACTTGATCCCCTGCGCAAGGTTCAAGCCACTCAATAGCTTGATTAATCATGCCTTGGTTGACCTTGGCATTAACTTGAACAAAATCTTGCACTGTAAAATCCAACTCAATCGACTTATCAATGCCTGCCACTGAAACACTATAACTTAAGCCGTCTTTAGTGCCGCTAAGCCACAGGTCATCATGATCAGTTTGCTGGCAAACTAGGCTGACACTATATTGTTTAGCAAAAGCAGCTAATAATAACTGGTCATCCATAATGAGTGAATCTGATACTTTCAAACTAATGCACGGCCCTGAGTTGGCTTGTAATACCTCTACATGGGTCACCCACTGAGTGTGCGCCATTGTTACTAATACGTCGTGCAAAGGCACAAGTAAATCAGACAAAGCAGGCTCTAATACTGGGCAATGAGTAATAGGCACAATGTGCTTATGGCCACTTTGACGAAAACCTAACAATAAGGTTTTGCTGTCTGCGAAATAACGCGTAGCAAGCTGCGCACGCCGCCTATAGCCCAAATTTTCTCCTACAATAGGCTGGGCCCATTGCTGAGGCTCTATGTTCGCCAAACGGCGTAATTGCTCAGCAATAGCCGCCTGCTTGTAACTCACTTGGGCCGAAGGCTCTAGATGCTGTAACTGGCAACCACCACACGTGTCATAGACTGGACAAAATGGTGTTACGCGCTGATCACTGGGCTGCTTTAGCTCCAACAGACGAGCTTCTGCATGAGTTTTATGGTCACTAAGCACTTCAGCCTTGACAGATTCGCCTTTTAATCCGCCCTCAACAAAAATTGTTTTCCCCTCCCAACGCCCGACACCACGGCCATCGTGGCTTAGATTTTCAAGTTCAAGATTAAGATGTTTGCCCACAGGCAAAGTGACAATTTCAATATCTACTTGAGCTTGAGAGCGCTTTTGTTTAGCGGACGCTGAAGGGTTTTTTAGTTTAAGTTTGCGCTGTAAAGGCGATAAACGAGCCATGATTATGTAAATACTCCAGTGGATAAATAGCGATCGCCACGATCACAAATAATACAAACTATAACGGCGTTTTCTACCTGCTTTGACAGGCGCAGCGCTCCGGCCACGCTGCCACCAGAGGACACCCCTGCAAATATCCCTTCCTCAGTGGCAAGGGCTTTCATAGTGGCTTCAGCTTCAGCTTGATCCATATCGATAATGGCATCTACCTTTGCTGCATCAAAAATACTTGGCATGTAAGCTTCCGGCCAGCGGCGAATGCCCGGAATTTGTGAATCTGGTGTGGGGCGCAATCCATGAATCTCAATGTTTGGATTTTGCTCCTTAAAATAGGCTGATAACCCCATAATGGTGCCTGTAGTGCCCATCGAACTCACCATGTGGGTGATTTTACCTTGGGTTTGCTGCCAAATTTCTGGGCCAGTAGTGCGGTAATGGGCTAATGGATTATCACTATTAGCAAACTGATCCAGCACCTTACCTTCGCCACGAGCCTGCATTGCCATGGCTAAATCTCTAGCACTTTCCATGCCTTGCTCAGACGTTACTGTAATCAGTTCAGCTCCATAAGCTGCCATAGAAGCCTTGCGCTCTGAACTCATATTATCAGGCATAATTAGTTTAAGCTTGTAGCCTTTAATCGCCGCAACCATCGCCAAAGCGATACCAGTGTTGCCACTGGTGGCCTCGATAAGCACGTCACCTGGGTGGATGTCACCGCGTTTTTCTGCCTCAACAATCATACTTAAAGCGGGGCGATCTTTAACAGAACCTGCAGGATTGTTACCTTCAAGTTTAGCCAGGATGATATTACTGGTTTCGCCTGGTAAACGTTGCAAGCGCACCAAGGGAGTACTGCCTACATAGTCTGCTATGGTGGGGAAGTGATGCATACTAACCTCTAGTTAACATTATCTAGCTTAGCACTACAAAAGCTAAGGCTTGATCTAATTCATCTGCAATACTTATATGTGCGATTTGGCTACCCAACTCGGCTTGCCTTTGCGCTGCTGCGCCACTTAGGATAAGTAATGGGGCGCCTAGTTCATCATGCTCAATGTGCATTTGCTGCCAAGAAATACCGCGACCAATACCTGTGCCTAGAGCTTTAGCGGCAGCCTCTTTGGCAGCAAAGCGCTTAGCCAAAAAGGCTGCAGGGGCACTTGACGCATCAAACTGAGCCATTTCAAACTCAGTAAGTATTCTTTGGGCAAACTTACGCCCAGTGCGCTCCAATGCGGCTGCTATCCGAGCTGTTGCCACTATATCTGTGCCTATTGCCTTAACCATAGGTGTTTCGCCCTACCTTATTAAACACGACTGGGACGATGAGACTCACGAGCAGCCAACATTAATGCCTTCATTTTTTTTACTGCTTCAGGTAAACCCACAAATAACGCATCTGCGATCAAAGAGTGACCAATATTAAGCTCATTAAACTCAGGAATAGCAGCGATGGCTTCTACGTTTTGAAGATTAAGCCCATGGCCACCATTAACCACAAGTCCAATACTGGCAGCATATGTGGCTGCTTTGGCTATACGAGCTAGCTCTGCATGTTGTTGGGCATGATTAGTCGCATCTGCATAAGCTCCTGTATGGAGCTCTATCAACTGAGCCCCTGTGCGTTTTGCTGCATCTATTTGCCGCTTATCAGCATCTATAAACAAAGAAATTTCCACACCCACAGCCTGCATGCGCGCACATGCTGCCTTTATCTTTGCCTCTTGAGACACCACATCTAAGCCACCTTCAGTGGTGAGTTCTTGACGTTTCTCTGGCACCAAACAAACATAAGCTGGCGCAATTTCCACAGCTAAATCAATCATTTTATCAGTGACTGCCATTTCAAAATTCATACGCGTTTGTAATACTTGAGCCATTACTCGCACGTCTCGCTCTTGAATATGGCGCGCGTCTTCGCGCAAATGCACCGTAATACCATCTGCTCCAGCTTGCTCTGCATCTAAAGCTGCTTTTACTGGATCGGGATATCGCGTGCCTCGGGCCTGACGTAATGTAGCAACATGATCAACATTTACGCCGAGTAAAATTCGATTGGGATCAACCATTTCCTGTCCTCTTTTGATTAAAACTAGCCTATAGTTTTATCCACCAAACTGAATTATTTTTTTGCAATAGTGTGAAATA
>DKMQ01000098.1:0-1675 GCA_002470565.1 Oceanospirillaceae bacterium UBA7410
ATTAAAACAAACCCAACTGTTGCTCAGTAATATTAGCAAAACTGTCATTGAGAAACGGCAAAATTCCATCAACCACCGGCTCTATTTGGCGATCAATATAGTGCTGATAGTCGTAGTTTTTAGGGGACATTTCTAACGGTTCAGGGCCTGTAAGGGTAATCACGTATTCTATCCAACCCCCGCTGGCATAGGCTGATGGAAAATTATTTTGGGTGCGCCAAGCTTCAGCTTTGCGAGCTGCTTGTACATGAGGTGGCACATTTTTTTGATATTCGGCTAGGGGCCTACGCAAGCGTTTTCTGTAAACCAGCTTGCTATCTAACTCACCAGACCTTACTTGTTTGATCAAAGGCTTAATAAGATCCAAATAGGGCTCATCATTAAATATTCTTTGGTAAAGCTTAGCTTGCAGCTCTTTGGCTAGTTTGGTCCAATCTGTGCGCACTTGCTCTAAGCCTTTAAAGAGCATTTTAGAGGTACCGTCAGGCGCCACTGTCACTCCTGCATAACGTTTTTTACTACCCGTTTCTTGGCCTCTAATCGTGGGCATTACAAAGCGACTAAAATAGGTTTCAAACTCAATCTCTAAATAACTTTGCAGATTAAATTCTATTTGTAGATGCCCACTCCACCACTCATTCAGCATCTTTGCTAATGCATTCCCACGCTCTTGCACCTGTTCTAGATCGATAGTTTCATCACCTAGCCATACAAACACAGAGTCTGTATCACCATAAATCACCTGCATACCTTGTTGCTGTATGAGGTCTTTGGTTTGGTTCAAAATGGCATGGCCGCGCAGGGTGATAGAGCTAGCTAAACGCTGGTCATAAAAGCGGCAGACACTAGAGCCTAAGACGCCGTAACACGCATTCATCACAATTTTTATAGACGTTGATAAAGGCGTATTTTTTTGAGCTTTTGCCACATCTCTAGCCGCCCAAAGCTCTGCAATAATGTCCGGTAAAATACTTTGATTGCGGCTAAACTGGGCGCCTTTATATCCCTGTATAGAGTCACTTATATATCCTGCTACATCAGCATTTAACGCCTCATCTTGTATGCCTTGGATTAGCCCTAAAGGGTCTATTTTGAAACTGCGTATAATGCTTGGGTAGAGGCTTTTGAAATCTAATACCAGCACATTACGATAAAGCCCAGGTTTTGAATCCATCACAAAGCCACCAGGGCTATCACCTGCCTGACCCGAGGCAAATGCGGGTGCCACATAGCCTTGCCTGTGCAAGCGAGGTAAATATAAGTGGTCAAAAGCTTGAGAAGAGCCACCCAGTCGATCCATGGACAAACCTGTCAACCTTGCACGCTCAATGAGAAAAGCCATCAAATCAGCTTTAATAAAGATGTCCCATACCAAGCGGCAATCTTCTAAGTTATAGCTTACCAATGAGCTTGGATCTTCCCGATACATGCGTTGGATTTCTTCACCGCGATCTTGAGGTTTAGTAATAGCCTTGCCACGACCCAGCAGTTGCCTTGCCACATTGTCTAATGAGAAAGATTCAAATTGCCATGTGGCGGAGCGCATCACTTCAATACCATCTAATGCCACACGACCTGGCATATAAAGCTTTGCGGGACGATTGCCCTGTCCTGCTCGCCAGCGTATTTCCTCACCACCTCGGCCCAACCGCAAACGCACACCCAGCACTCTGGC
>DKMQ01000098.1:1808-3164 GCA_002470565.1 Oceanospirillaceae bacterium UBA7410
ACAGGCACTTCTGTCTGACCGTGCATGCCATAAACTGCAATACTATGAATAGTTTTGCCATCCATAGTGGTTTCAATATCTAACGAGACTGTCTTTATAGCCGGAATATAGTCACAGCTTTTTACTCTCATATCTTCTAAAACACCATGAGTAGGAGGCACATCCACCACCAAACCCGCACTAATAAAGCGCTCCATTAAGTAGCGCTCTTGTGGCTGAATATCCTGTTCCATTAAGCTAATATTCGCATCAACCAACACCCCACATACATGTAAAAAAACTTTATGATTAAGCATATAAAGCGCCACAGCGGGCTCGTTTTGGAAGGTTTTGAGGGGTAAAGATTGAAAGCGCCAAATAGCAGGGTCTAGCCCCATTTTTTCAACTAGGCTTTGGGCTTGATGCTGCTGAGATTTTGGCAAAAAGCATACAACCTCTTGCTGCTTTTGACGCAGACAAACAGGGCCATCATCAGTGGCTAACCAATAGGTTAGCTGGATACCCTTTGGGGTATCGTGGCTGTGGCGAGATAGTACAAACCCTTTCATTGTCGTTGTGCCTATCTAGTTTATGCCAGGGTGAAAAGGCAAACCATTAGGTGAAAGTGTGCCCTTTAGAGGTGTTAGTATTGGTTAATAATTACATTCCCATGATAACAGAAGTGTTCAGACCTAGTGCAAGAAATGACCCCCGTTGAACACCCCGTTTTAAACCCACCTACCCTAGAATAGTATAGATATCCCAATGATGTGAGCGTGTTATCTGGCGGCTAATTTCTTTTTAGGATCAAAAAATGGCTTCTCCACTACAGTGGCCAAGGCCTTACCATCAGGCTTAATCACTACAAGCTCCATCCCTATATCCGCTAAATGAGCAGCACGATGTACATCCACCATAGCCAGCGCTATGTTTTTTTGAAGCCGAGGTGAATACACTGCAGAGGTTACTTTGCCTACTAACTCACCGTCCTTTTCCACATCCCAAAAGCGAGTATTAGAGCCTTCCAAAGCCTCGCCACTAATAACCAACCCCACCTGCTTACGCTGAACACCATCATGGCGAATTTTTTGCAATGCAGCCTTGCCTATAAAATCAAAGTTTTCATCAATGTCGATTAAGCGATCCAAACCTAATTCATAAGGGTTAGTATGAATATCCATATCTGCATGATAAGACAGCATGCCCGCTTCTATGCGTCGAATGGTAGAGGTGTGGCCAGGCTTAATGCCAAAAGGTTTGCCCGCTGCCATTATTTTTTCCCATAGCAAATCACCTTTAGAGCCATCGCGTAAATATAGCTCGTAACCCAATTCGCTAGACCAGCCTGTGCGGGAAACAATTAAAGGGATGCCATCT
>DKMQ01000058.1:0-11402 GCA_002470565.1 Oceanospirillaceae bacterium UBA7410
TGTATCACCTTTGCAGGCACATGGCGCGGTGTGGTATTTGCACGCACTTGTTGCTTAATGGTTTTGGTTAATGTGTCATCTAAAACCAAACCCTCGCGTAATACCACAAACAAGATCACTCGCACGTCATCATGCCAGTTTTGGCCAATCACTATGCTTTCCAAAACCTCTTCTATCACTTCTACTTGACGATAAATTTCTGCGGTGCCTATGCGCACCCCACCAGGGTTTAGCACCGCGTCAGAGCGGCCGTGAATAATCACGCCACCGTGTTGGGTAATTTCGCCATAGTCACCATGGGCCCACACATTGTCAAACTGAGCAAAATAAGCATCGTGGTATTTTTGGCCCCCTTTATCTTGCCAGAAGTAAATAGGCATTGAAGGGAATGGGGCGGTGCACACAAGCTCGCCTTTAGTTTGGCCTACAGCTTGGCCATCTTCATCAAATATGTTCACCGCCATGCCCAAACCACGACATTGCAATTCTCCACGATACACAGGGAGAATAGGGCAGCCCAAGGCAAAGCAAGAAACAATGTCTGTGCCGCCAGAAATAGAAGCCAACAATACATCTGCCTTTACATCACGGTACACATAGTCAAAACTTTCATGAGACAAAGGAGAGCCTGTAGAAAGAATGGTTTTTAAGTGTGTTAGATCATGGCTTTGGCTTGGCTTAATACCTGCTTTTTCTATCGCGGCAATATATTTAGCACTAGTGCCAAAAATGCTTACCTTTTCACGCTCGGCCATGTCCATAAGAATAGCTGGGGTTTTAAATGGCGAGCCATCATAAAGCACCACAGTGCAGCCCAATGACAGGCCACTTACCAGCCAATTCCACATCATCCAGCCACAAGTGGTGTAGTAAAAAAGCACATCATCTGGTGTCACATCTGTGTGTAATAAATGCTCTTTGTTGTGCTGTAATAATGTACCGCCTATGCCATGAACTATGCACTTTGGCACACCTGTAGTGCCAGATGAATACATAATATAAAGTGGATCATCAAAACCACAGGCTACAAATTCAATTTGCGTGGAATGAGTGTCTATAAAGTCCTTAAGGTGAATGGCTTTGTTGGGTACTGCCTCATCCAGTAGGTTTAAATCTGCACTTTGAGTGACATGATCACACACCACAATAGCTTCTATGGAAGGTACTAAAGCCGCAATACCTGCTACTTTATCTAGTGAGTTTAGAGTTTTACCATTGTAGTAATAGCCGTCTGTAGTAAACAGTATGCGTGGCTCTATCTGGCCAAAGCGGTCCAACACACCGTTGATGCCAAAATCTGGTGAGCATGAGCTCCATACTGCACCTAAGCTTGCTGTAGCGAGCATTGCTACTGTGGCGTCTATTACATTTGGCATAAAGCCTGCAATGCGATCGCCAGGTTTAATGTCATACTTCTTTAAGCCGCCGACAAGCGCCGCAACTCTTTGATATAACTCGCCATAGCTAATTTCTTCACGGGCGCCGTTTTCGCCACAAAAAATGAGTGCGCAGGAGTCATCGTGGTATTTAAGTAGATTTTCTGCAAAATTTAGTTTCGCTTGTGGATACCATTTTGCACCTTGCATCTTGTTATTGTTTTCAACGATCACACCGCCTTTATGGCTAGACTTTATGTCACATTGTTGCCAAATATGGTCCCAAAAAAGGTCACTATGATCAATACTCCATTGGTGTAATTGATGATAATTAGTAATATTGAGGTGGTGGGTGGCATTAACAGATTGAATGAAACGCCATAGGTTAGTCTTTTCAATACGGCTTTGGCTGGGCTGCCATAAAGGCTGAAGCATGCTGATCCTTAAAATATAAAATGAGGGTGAGTTCCCCCAACTAGATGCTTATTAAAATCAATTAATACAAGAGTTACTAGAGTAAAATCGATTAAAATGAATTAAATGAAAGATATCATAGCTGGTCCAGCATGTGAACCGTTGGGGCGACCTAAAAGATCACTAATACTTTGGCCAACACGGGCTAATCTATCTAGCGAAATGCCGGTATGTATGCCTAACCCATGCAACATATACACCAAATCTTCAGTGGCCAAATTACCACTGGCACCTTTTGCATAAGGGCAGCCACCTAACCCAGCTACAGAGCTATCAAACGTAGTAACGCCAGCTTCAAGCATACATAATACGTTGGCTAAAGCTTGCCCATAGGTGTTGTGGCAATGGCCGGCAAGGTTTGATATGGGTATGTTGTGGCTTACGGCCTCTAGCATATGTAACATGCGCGAAGGTGTGGCGGTGCCAATGGTATCGCCAAGAGACACTTCATAGCAGCCCATGTGTATTAGCTGCTGCGCAATACTAGCTACTGCGGTGGGAGCGACCTTTCCCTCATAAGGGCAATCGATCACTACAGAAACATAGCCTCGCACTTTTAACCCAGCATCTAATGCCATTTGAACCACAGGTTCAAAGCGTTTAATAGATTCTGCTATAGAGCAGTTAGTGTTGCGTTGACTGAAGCTTTCGCTGGCTGCGCCAAACACTGCTACCTCATTTACACCGGCCTCTATAGCGCGCTCCAAACCTCTCATGTTGGGTGTGAGGGCGCTATAAGATACGTGCTTATGGGTAGTGATAAGTTTTAGCACTTGTGCGCTGTTGGCCATTTGAGGCACCCATTTAGGGTGTACAAAAGCCGCAGCTTCAATGTGAGTAAGCCCTGCGGCAGCTAGCTGGTCAATAAGGTTCGCTTTTACTTTAGCGTCTAGCATGCCCCCCGGTTCATTTTGTAAACCGTCTCGGGGGCCTACCTCTACTACTTTTACATGTTTGGCTAAAGGCCTTGAAGTGCTCAAACGCATGCTATATTTCCTTCTCTATAAGCTCTAATAGTTGCGAGTCAGCATCTACAAGTTCACCTACTTTAAAATAGATTTCACCAATAACACCATCTTTTGGCGCTACAATAGTGTGCTCCATCTTCATTGCTTCCACTACCATGAGTGCGTCACCCGCTAAAACGTGTAACCCAGAAGTCACCAAACACGCAATAAGATTACCATTCATGGGCGCTTTAATATGGCCTGTATTATGATCATTGTGGGCCAAGAAATCATCAATTTTGGCAGCTTTAAGTATTACCACAGCTTTACCGTGCGCAGTAAATAAGCTTAATTTGTCACCCGTTAGATTGAAGCCAGCCTTATGTTTGCCGTCTTTATAATCTAATACTAAAGAATCTGAGTTTAGTGTACCTGAAGTGTTGGTAGTGATGACACAGGGGCTATCTAGATAGAGGGCATCCAAACTAAAGCCTGAGGATGGCATATTTAACCTTAGCCCTGTGCAATCACCATAGGTTTTTAAAGCCTGTGTGCCAAGTACTAATCCAGCCATAGCTAGGACCAGTTGTTGGTTGTGTAACGAAGGCGACAGCAACAGGTCTTGGTGTTGTTCGATAATGCCGGTATGTAAGTTGGCAGTGCTGAAGTCTGGTAAGGTAGCTAGGCGACGCAAAAAATCAATATTAGTGTGAATGCCGTCTAAGTGATAGTCTTGCAAGGCTTGGTCTAGTTTGGCTAAGGCTATTTTACGGCTTTCTCCCCATACGATGAGCTTAGCGATCATGGGATCATAAAAAGGGCTTATTTCATCACCTTGACATACTCCCGTGTCAATACGAATGGTTGAATCTGTTTTAGGTGTGCGAAGGTGTGTTATTTGGCCAGTGGAAGGTTGAAAATCTTGGCTTGGATCCTCTGCATAAATACGTGCTTCAAAAGAATGACCTTGAAAAAAGAGCTGGTTTTGAGTCAGTGGTAATGGCTCACCTGCGGCTACTGTAAGTTGCCAACACACCAGATCGATACCGCTAATCATTTCAGTAACAGGGTGCTCTACCTGCAAGCGAGTATTCATTTCCATAAAATAATACCCCCCGCTATTGTCTAATAAAAACTCTACAGTGCCTGCACCCACATACTTAATCGCTTGGGCAGCTTCTACTGCTGTGTTCCCCATTTTTTGGCGCAATTCATTAGACAAGCCAGGGGCAGGGGCTTCTTCTATGACTTTTTGGTGACGTCGTTGGGCTGAGCAGTCTCGGTCTCCAAGGTAAATACCATTGCCATGACGGTCACAAAATACTTGAACCTCTACATGACGTGGGGCAATTAGGTATTTTTCAATTAACACATCACTGTTACCAAAGCTGGCTAATCCCTCACGTCTTGCCCCTGCTAAATGAGTGAGAAAATCTTCTGCTTTTTCAACCACTCGCATGCCTTTACCGCCGCCGCCAGCCACTGCTTTTATCAATAAAGGATAGCCCATGTGGTTGGCTTCAGTTTGTAATAAGGCATCGTTTTGAATATCACCATGGTAGCCAGGTACCAAAGGGATGCCAGCAGCGCTCATGATGACTTTTGCAGCACTTTTACTACCCATCTGCTGGATAGCCGGAACGTCTGGGCCAATAAATACGATGTTTTTAGCTTGGCAGGCAGCCACAAAGTCAGCATTTTCAGATAAAAAACCATATCCAGGGTGGATACAATCGGCTTTGCTTTTTATGGCAATAGCCAATATTTTATCAGCGTTTAGGTAACTTTGAGTGGCCGCAGATGGACCAATATGCCAAGCTTCATCTGCTTCTTTTACATGAAGAGAGTTTGCATCGGCATCCGAATAAACAGCGATGGTGCGCATGCCCATGGCTTTAGCAGTGCGTATTACGCGGCAGGCTATTTCTCCACGATTAGCAATTAATACAGATTTTAGCATAGTATTTACTGTTTCCATGGGGCTGTAGTTTTAGTTAAAAAAGCCTTTAATCCTGCTTGACCAGTGGTGCTTACCCTAGTTTTAGCAATGGCTTTAGTCGTGTGAGATGTTGTGGAGGCTAAGTTTTCCTTAGCGATAGGGGAGTGTTTATTTATACCTTTAAGTAACATTTTTATTTGTACCACTGCCTCTGGACTGTTATTTAATGTAGTTAAAATCCATTGTTCCTTAGCGTTGTTCAGTTCATCAGTGGGTACTACTTCATGCACTAAGCCATAGGCTAAACCTTGGCTTGCAGTAAATGCTTTGGCACTTGTCATCAGATGACGACTCCAAGAAACGCCAATCTTATTGACTACAAAGGGAGAAATTACGGCAGGAATAAGACCAATACGCACCTCACTTAAGCAAAAAGACGCATGGTCTGCACTTATCACGCTGTCACAACAAGCAACTAGTCCAACAGCTCCCCCAAATGCGGCGCCATTGACTAGCGCTAGAGTTGGTTTTGGAAATTCATCTAAGCGTTGCATTAACAGTGCTAATTGCTGAGCGTCTGCAATATTAGCAGCCTCATCGTAATCAGCCATGCGTTGCATCCAAGCCAAGTCTGCGCCAGCTGAAAAGCTTTTACCTGCACCTGTAACGATAAGGCCCCGCACGTTTTTGTCTAGAGACAATTTTTTTAACTGGGTGATAAATAGTTGTATCAACTGCTCATCAAATGCATTGTGTTTGTCAGGCCTATTAAGGGTAAGGGTGGCTATACCAGAACTGCTCAGATGGCAGGTTACCCAGTGCTCAGGCAAAGTAGACAAAGAAGAAGGTGTCATGTGAGGCGCCTTATATTACATACGGAACACGCCAAAGCGTGTTTCTTGTGCGGGTTTGTTGAGGGCTGTAGCCAAAGCAATGCTTAATACACAGCGCGTGTCTTTAGGGTCAATGATGCCATCGTCCCATAAGCGAGCACTGGCATAATAGGGGTGTCCTTGGTGTTCGTATTGTTGCAATACAGGCTCACGCATCGCTTGCTCTTGGGTGTCGCTAAATGATTCGCCTTGAGCTGCAAGCTGATCCCGTTTTACTTGAGTAAGTACCCCCGCAGCTTGTTCGCCACCCATTACAGAAATACGACTGTTAGGCCACATCCACATAAAGTTAGGCTCAAAGGCGCGGCCGCACATCCCGTAGTTACCTGCACCGTAGCTGCCACCAATAATGACTGTAAATTTAGGCACTTTAGCGCAAGCTACGGCCATCACCATTTTGGCACCGTGTTTAGCTATGCCTTGGGCTTCGTATTTTTTGCCCACCATAAAGCCTGTGATGTTTTGCAAAAATACTAAAGGAATTTGGCGCTGACAACACAGCTCTATAAAGTGAGCACCTTTTTGTGCCGATTCGGAGAATAAAACCCCATTATTGGCGACGATGCCAACAGGGTAGCCATCGATGTGAGCAAAACCACACACTAATGTGGTGCCATATAAAGCCTTAAATTCGTCAAACCCAGAATCATCAACCACACGTGCTATTACATCGCGCACATCAAATGGTTTACGCAAGTCTGTGCCCACCACCCCATAAATCTGTTCA
Source organism: Oceanospirillaceae bacterium UBA7410 (assembly GCA_002470565.1). GTDB lineage: Bacteria > Pseudomonadota > Gammaproteobacteria > Pseudomonadales > Balneatricaceae > Njordibacter. The sequence goes on from DKMQ01000058.1 coordinate 6,357, forward strand.
CTTGGATAACGAGGTTCAGCACTTGGTTTACGCAGTAAAGGATGACCTGCAGTTTTGGGGCAATTTGCAATACACTGGCGAGCTATTAACAGCGCATGCTCATCTGATTGCGCATAATGATCAGCTACTCCTGATATACGACAGTGGGTATCTGCGCCACCCAGTTCTTCCGCACTGACTTCTTCACCTGTGGCAGCCTTTACTAGCGGGGGACCGGCTAAAAAAATCGTGCCTTGTTGTTTCACAATAATTGATTCATCTGCCATCGCTGGCACATAGGCGCCGCCAGCAGTGCAAGAGCCCATAACAACCGCAATTTGAGGAATGCCTTGAGCAGACATCGTGGCTTGGTTATAAAATATACGTCCAAAGTGTAGTTTATCTGGAAATACTTCATCTTGTTGTGGCAAGTTTGCACCACCTGAATCTACCAAATAAATGCAGGGTAGGTTATTTTGCAAAGCGATGTCTTGTGCCCGCAAGTGTTTTTTTACGGTTAATGGAAAGTAGGTGCCGCCTTTTACGGTGGCATCATTAGCGATAATCATACAATAACGACTATTAACTAAGCCCACGCCGCAAATGATGCCTGCACTAGGTACAGCTACGTCATAAACGTGGTGGGCCGCCAGTTGACCTATTTCTAAAAAGGGAGAACCTTGATCTAGTAGTGCATCTATGCGGTCGCGCGGTAACATCTTTCCACGGCTCAAATGCTTGGCTTGATATGCCTCACCGCCGCCTAATGTTAGCTTTGCAACCTGCTGCTGTAAGTCATCAACCAATAGCTGCATAGCAGCAGCCTTAGCTTTAAACTCATCACTTTGGGGGTTAATGCTGCTGGATAAAGTAGCCATGTTAGTTTGACTCGTTAAATAATTCGCGGCCAATTAACATGCGGCGAATTTCTGATGTGCCAGCACCAATTTCATAAAGTTTGGCATCACGCAATAGCCTACCAGTGGGGCATTGACTGGTGTAGCCAGTGCCTCCTAATAGTTGGATAGCATCCAGTGCCATTTTTGTGGCTAACTCAGCAGAGTATAAAATTGCGCCAGCTGAATCTTTGCGGGTGGTTTCGCCGCGGTCGCACGATTTTGCCACATTATAAACGTAAGACTTAGCAGCGTTCATTTGGGTGTACATGTCAGCAAGCTTGCCTTGTACTAGCTGAAACTCACCAATAGCTTGGCCAAACTGTTTGCGCTCATGCACGTAGGGCACTACCAAGTCCATACAGGCCTGCATAATGCCTAATGGCCCACCGGAAAGTACAACGCGCTCATAATCAAGGCCGCTCATTAGTACACGGACGCCGCCGTTTAGTTTGCCAAGAATGTTTTCTACCGGCACTTCACAATCGATAAATACTAATTCGCAAGTATTGGATCCCCTCATGCCAAGCTTGTCTAACTTTGGCGAGCGACTAAAGCCTGCATAATCTCGTTCTACAATAAATGCGGTAATGCCTTTGGCCCCTGCATTTATATCTGTTTTTGCGTAGATCACGTAGGTGTTGGCATCTGGGCCGTTGGTGATCCACATTTTGTTACCATTAAGTACGTATTTATCGCCTTTTAACTCAGCCTTAAGCTGCATGCTTACCACATCAGAGCCAGCGCCTGGCTCGCTCATAGCAAGAGCACCGATATGATCGCCACTAATTAGTTTGGGTAAATATGTAGTTTTTTGTTGGTCTGTGCCATGGCGATGAATTTGGTTTACACAAAGGTTAGAGTGCGCACCATAACTTAAGCCAATGCTTGCTGAAGCCCTGCTAATTTCTTCCATGGCTATACTGTGGGCTAGGTAACCCATACCTGCACCACCGTATTTTTCATCGCAGGTAATCCCTAACAAGCCCATGTCGCCCATTTTTTTCCATAGTTTATTAGGGAACTCGTTATCTTGATCTGTAGACTCAGCTAAAGGAGCAATTTCATTAGCAGCAAATTGATTTACGTGATCACGTAAAATGTCATTGGTTTCACCTAGGTCGAAATTAAGGCTGGTATAAGTGCTTATCATGCTTGAGTCTCCAGAGGGTTATTGCTAGACAGTGCATTAGTGCAACGCAATTGTGCTGCACTAAGTTCATCGTGTAGGGTTTTAATATCTTCCATTTGTTGTTGTAATGCTAATTTTCTAATTTTTATTTTTTCAATAAAAACAAGTAGTTGCTGATCATTGTTAGTAGATGATGAATCGTAGAGATCTAGGATTTGGCTAATTTCAGCCAGAGTAAGCCCTAGACGCTTACCTCGTAGTATGAGCTTTAACCATGTTCTGTCGTGGGTAGAATAAATTCTCTTTTGGCCTTCACGCTTTGGTGATAGCAGGCCTTGGTCTTCGTAGAAGCGTATGCTGCGAGTTGTAATAATAAACTCTTTCGACAATTCGCTAATTGTGTATTTGGTGGGTGACATGGATAATGCTCCCTAGTTATTAATATATCTGTGTTTATTTTGGTTGACGTTAACGTAAAGGTCAAGCAAAATGTTTATTCTATTTATTCGCTTTTATTGGAGCCCTAAAAATGAGTCAAGATGTCTATATCCTCGGCGGCAGCCGCACGCCAATGGGAGGCCTTGATGGCAGCCTTGCACCTCAAACCGCGTCACAACTAGGCTCAGTGGCTATTAAAGGTGCTTTAATTCGGGCAAATATAGCCCCAGAACAGATAAACGAAGTATATATGGGCTGCGTGCTGGCAGCAGGGCAAGGTCAAGCACCAGCTCGTCAAGCGGCTTTAGGAGCAGGGCTTCCAAAAAACACACCATGCACTACGGTCAATAAAATGTGTGGCTCTGGCATGCAAACCACTATTATGGGTTTTAATGCAATAAAGGCAGGCTCTGCAGACATTATGGTATGCGGTGGCATGGAGAGCATGACCAACGCCCCATATTTATTGCCTAAAGTACGCCAAGGTTTGCGTATGGGCCACGGGCAAATGTTGGATCATATGTTTCTTGATGGCTTAGAAGACGCCTATGAAGGTGGCCTGATGGGCAGCTTTGCTCAAAAGACAGCCGATGACTTTGGTTTAACCCGTGAAGCAATGGATGATTTTGCCATTCACTCGTTGTCCAAGGCTAACGCAGCGATAAAAAGTGGCTTATTAGAAAGCGAAATTGAAGCGGTAGTCATCACCAACAGAAAGGGCACCACTACCGTTGCCGTCGATGAACAGCCAGGTCAAGCTCGCATCGACAAAATCCCACAGTTACGAGCGGCCTTTAAGAAAGACGGTACGATTACTGCAGCTAATGCCAGCTCAATTTCTGATGGTGCGTCCGCATTGGTGCTTGCTAGTGCAGATTTTGTTAATCAAAACAATGTAAACCCTATGGCTCGTATATTGGGTGTGCAAAGTTTTGCCCGTGAACCTAGTGAGTTTACCATTGCGCCTATCGGTGCTATTGAAGGGTTGTTGAAGAAGCTAGATTGGCAACCTGAAGATGTAGATTTGTTTGAAATCAACGAAGCCTTTGCCATGGTTACCATGCTAGCCACTCAAGAGCTTGGATTAGATGCTAGTAAAGTGAATATCTACGGCGGTGCTTGTGCACAAGGGCATCCTATTGGATCTACGGGTTCTCGCATTATTGTTACCCTCATGACAGCACTCAAAGATAAAGGTCTAAAGCGAGGCATTGCAGCGCTGTGTATTGGTGGTGGTGAAGCTACTGCTGTGGCGATAGAGTTGGTTTAATACAGCCCATAGTTAAATAGGAATAAATATGAATTTTGACTTAAATGAAGATCAAATTGCTTATGTAGATTTAGCTGAGCAGTTTAGTGCTAAAGAGCTAGCCCCGCATGCAGCTTTGTGGGATGCAGAAGCCATTTTTCCTAAAGCTACCATTAAAAAAGCAGGAGAATTGGGTTTTTGCGGTTTATACAGTGACCCAGAAATGGGTGGGTTAGGTTTGTCTCGGCTGGACTCTGCACTCATTTTTGAACAGTTAGCTATGGGCTGCACTACAACTACAGCCATGCTTACCATACATAACATGGCCGCATGGATGGTGTCAGTCAATGCTACCTCAGCTGCTAAAGCGCACTACGGTGAAAAACTCACAAGTGGTAAGTGGCTAGCATCTTATTGCCTCACAGAAGCTAATGCAGGTTCTGATGCGGCTTCGTTAACGACTAAGGCTGTAAAAACGGGTAATGAGTATGTGATCACCGGTAGTAAAATCTTTATTTCTGGCGCTGGCGAAACTGAGGTATTAGTTGTAATGGCCCGCACCGGAGAGCCTGGAGCAAAAGGTATTTCCGCGTTTATTGTGGATTCAGACAGTGCAGGTATTAGCTTTGGACGCAAAGAAGAGAAGATGGGGTGGAATGCTCAACCCACAAGAATGGTAAATTTTGATCAGGTGCGTGTACCTGCTACAAACCTACTTGGCAAAGAGGGTGATGGCTTTACTCTGGCTATGAAAGGTTTAGATGGTGGGCGTATTAACATAGCAACGGTTGGCGTGGGTACGGCACAGCAAGCTTTGAATGAGGCTTTGGCCTTTGTAAATGAAAGAAAACAGTTTGGTAAGCCGATTGCTGCTTTTCAAGGGATTCAATTTAAGCTTGCTGACATGAATACTCATCTAGTTGCGGCACGTCAAATGGTGCGCTTAGCAGCTTTTAAATTGGATAATAAACACCCAGATGCTACCACCTATTGCGCTATGGCTAAACGTTTTGCAACAGATATTGGTTATCAGGTGTGTGATGAAGCGTTGCAGTGCTTTGGCGGCAGCGGGTACATTAAAGAATATCCTATGGAGCGGCATGTGCGAGATAGCCGTGTGCATCGTATTTTGGAAGGTACCAATGAGATAATGCGGGTGATTATCGCTAGGCGTATCTTACTTAAAGATTCACAGGCCATTTTATAACAGCTGTCTTAGCTATTTAATTACCAATGGATTCAATCATGAATAAACTAATACCTTTTGCCATTGAAGGGCACGTAGCCGTGATCACAATGACCAATCCACCAGCAAATACTTGGACCCGCCAAAGTTTAGACGCCTTGGCGCA
>DKMQ01000058.1:11422-42848 GCA_002470565.1 Oceanospirillaceae bacterium UBA7410
GGCGATGGAGAGAAGTTTTTTAGTGCAGGTGCAGACCTTAAGTTATTTGCCGACGGTAATAAACAAACTGCAGCAGATCTGTCCACCGCATTTGGCCGAGCCTTTGAAGTATTAAGCCAATTTAGAGGCTTAAGTATTGCCGCCATAAATGGCTATGCCATGGGTGGTGGTTTGGAAGTAGCGCTGGCTTGTGATTTACGCATCGCTGAAGGTCAGGCTCAAATGGCTATGCCAGAGGCCGCTGTGGGACTATTGCCCTGTGCTGGTGGTACCCAAAATTTAGCTTGGTTGGTGGGTGAAGGCTGGGCGAAACGAATGATTCTTTGTGGTGAGCGGGTTTCTGCACAACAAGCGCTAACTATTGGTTTAGTGGAAGCTGTAGTGGAAGAGGGTCAAGCCTTAGAGAAGGCCATGGAATGGGCCAGAAATTCTGAAAGACAAAGCCCTACTAGTATTGCTGCATGTAAACGCTTAATTCAAACTGCGCGTAAAGAGCCTATGTTTGCAGGGATGGGTTATGAGCGAGATGAGTTTATAAACTTGTTTAACACTAATGATCAAAAAGAAGGTGTGCAAGCATTTTTAGAAAAGCGCAAACCAAAATGGACTAATTCATAATGGTCACACAATTAAGTCAAGGGCCGCTATTGGTGCAGACTCATGCTACAAATGCTGGTCAACAGGTGGTAGAAGTCATACTTAACGCGCCTGAAGCTCTTAACGCCTTAAATGGTGACATGGTAGATCTATTATTGCTACACGTACCTGTATGGGAAGCTGATGAAAGTGTGATTGCTATCATCATGCGAGGCTCAGGCACTAAAGCTTTTTGTGCAGGTGGCGATATACGCCAGCTCTATCATGAAATGGTTAAAGGTAGCCAAGACGTTGGTGAAATATTCTTTAATCACGAATATGAAATGGATTTAATGCTACACAAACTCACTACACCATTATTGGTGTGGGGCAGTGGTTATGTGATCGGCGGTGGTATGGGTCTGTTGCAAGGAGCGGCTTTACGCATTGGCACTCACTCTAGCCGCTTAGCGATGCCAGAGGTAACTATTGGTTTGTTTCCTGACGTAGGCGCTAGCTATTTTTTACGCCAAGTACCAGACAATTTAGGGCTATTTATGGGCTTAACAGGCGCTATGTTAAATGGCACAGATGCTCGTCAGATGGGGTTATTAGACGGTTTGTTAGATGATGACCATTTCTCAAATATAATGATATCTCTTACCACTATGCCTAGGCAGTCTAATGCAGACACCCTAAGCCAGCTTACACTTTTGATTGCTGATCTGGAATCTAAGGTAAGTGAGAAAGCCCCAGAATCAAATTTAGCAGTTCATCGTCAAAATATCATAACTGCGCTTAGTGAAAAGAGCCTTGCTGCAATAGTTGCTAGTTTAACGAGTCTCAAAGGTCAAGATAAGTGGTTAGACAAGGCCTTACAGACTATGGAGAATGGCTCGCCTACTAGTTTGCATTTATTCTATTATGCCTTTGGTCAAAACTTTACCAATGTTGCAGACGCATTGCTGCATGAATACATCGTAGGTGTTAACGCTGCACGTTTAGGGGAGTTTCAAGAAGGTGTAAGGGCATTACTTATAGATAAGGACCGCAATCCAGCGTGGCGTTATGACACCATTGAAAATACGCCAAAGGCTTGGATAGATCAGTTTTTTGTCACCGAAAATGTAGCACAAGCCCACTTTTAACACTATTTAAAAATCTACAGGACAAGACTTATGACAAATATAGCATTTATAGGTTTGGGCAATATGGGTGGCCCTATGGCTGCCAACTTAGTAAAGGCAGGGCATCATGTAGTGGCTTATGATTTGGTGAAAGCTTCATTAGAAGAGTTTGTAAGTATTGGTGGAGTAGCGGCAAATTCTGCAGAACATGCAGTGGAAAATGCTCAGGTAGTCATTAGCATGCTGCCTGCAGGCAAGCACGTAGAGGGGCTTTATTTAGGTGATGAGTTAGGCAAAGGTGGCCTTTTATCATTAATTGCTAAGGGTTCCTTAGTGGTTGATTCTAGTACTATAGATGCTCAAACCTCACGTCGTGTAGGCCTTCGCGCCCAAAAGCTAGGTATAAATTTTGTAGATGCTCCTGTTTCTGGTGGTACAGCAGGCGCTAAAGCCGGCACTTTAAGTTTTATTGTTGGTGGTGAAGTAGCGGCTTTTGAAATTGCACAACCTATACTTAGTTTGATGGGAAAAAATATCTTCCATGCAGGCCCAACTGGTGCTGGGCAAGTAGCCAAAATGTGCAATAACATGCTGTTAAGTGTTTTGATGGCAGGCACCTCAGAAGCTCTACGCATGGGCGTGGAAAACGGCTTAGACGCTAAGGTATTATCAGATATTATGGTAAAAAGCTCCGGTCGCAATTGGGCGTTAGAAATATACAACCCAGTGCCAGGGGTGATGGAAGGCACGCCAGCAAGTAACGATTACCAAGGTGGTTTTATGGTGGATCTAATGAACAAAGATTTAGGTTTAGCCTTAGACGCCGCCCAAGCGTCAAATTCTGCGGTGCCGTTAGGAATAAAGGCTTCTGAATTATTCAAAGATCATGGCGCACAAGGCTATGGTGGGCTAGATTTTTCTAGCATTTATCAGCACTACGCCAACAAAAAGGTTTGATCATGAATGTTGAAGGAAAGGTATTTGTCATTACAGGTGGTGCACGTGGTTTAGGTTTGGCCATAGCAAAAGCCATTACTGATAAGCAAGGCATGTGTGCCTTGGTGGATCTAGATCAATCCGCGGTAGATGCTGCCGCAATCTCTTGTGGCAATAAAAGTAAGGGTTACGCCTGCAATATTACACAAGAGCCTGAAGTTGAAGCCTTATTTGAGCAAGTGTTAGCAGACTTTGGAAGACTCGATGGTCTAGTGAATAACGCAGGTTTGCTTAGAGACGGCATGTTAATAAAGTTTAAAGATGGCCAAGTGCAAAGTAAAATGAGCCTTAGCCAGTGGCAGAGCGTTATCGACGTTAATCTTACAGGCACCTTTTTGTGTGGCCGTGAAGGTGCCATCAACATGGCAAAGGCGGGTAATGGAGGAGTGATTATAAACATTTCTAGCATTGCAAAGGCGGGTAACATCGGCCAAAGCAACTATGCTGCGACCAAAGCTGGTGTGGCTGCTCTTGTAACCACATGGGCAGGGGAGCTAAAACGTTTTGGTATTCGTGTTGCAGGTATTGCTCCAGGGGTTATTTCTACAGATATGACAGATTCTATGAAGCCAGAAGCGCTAGAGCGCATCGAAAAGGTGATTCCTTTAGGACGCCTAGGTGATAGAGAAGAACTCGCAAACGCGGCTATGTTTATTATTGAAAACGAATATATGAATGGCAGGCTCATTGAACTTGACGGAGGCTTACGGTTTTAATGCATTGTTAGGTTTGATCTTGTTTTTTAGATCAGGCCCAACGCTAGGTTTACTTCATGACCTTGATGATATTTTCTAGTTTAATATGCATAAATAGAGTAACGTAAAAGCCATAACTTTGACTATTACATGTGCTTATATATATCTTATAATAATACGTCTTTTATGGTATTTTAAGTACTTATACTATAGCTAAAAGTGATACGGAGCATAGCATGTGCTAATTTTATTCATGATAGGGAAATCACTGCCATTAATGGGCTCTAGGCTCGTTTCTTTTGGTGTTAGCCTTGTGCTGTGCTTATTGCTAAGCCACCGGTTGATTATAGGAATGTTTGAATGTGAATACATTAACTATTGGTGCATTAAAGGTCTTAAGCTGATAGATAATAATTTATTATAAGGCTTAAATTTAAACGACAAAAAGATAACTGTTAAATACGAGATTAAAAGAATGCAGATAAAATCCTTAGCTAACTACGAACAAGAGCTAAAGTGGCTTGCGCTTGTGCTTGGCATTATTAGTACGGTAGCCATTGTGCAGGATTGGTATCCATTTACTATGTTCATTAGCCTTCCGTTTTGTTTGATTTGGGTATATTGCGCTTGGCTTCATACCGAGCGTCAACTCAAATACATAAACATTATTTTTGCTATTTTGTACATCTACGGAATCATTCGCTATTTGTTAACAACATAATGTTCTAACCCTTTCTTAGTCTTGATATAAAAATGTCGACATTTTATCAAAATGGCGATATATTACCTTCTTGACCAGTGATTAAACACTGGAACCTTTAATATTTGAGACTCTAATCATGGCAACTCGTACTGAATTTTCTTGGCAGGATCCATTCTTCTTAGATCAACAGCTCACCTCAGAAGAGCGAATGATTCGTGATGCTGCGCGAGATTATTGCCAAGATGGACTTGCAAGAAGGGTGCTTAAGGCGAATAGAGAAGAAATTTTTGATCGCGAGATTATGACCGAGTTTGGTGCGCTTGGGTTACTAGGGGCGACCATTCCAGAGAAATACGGCTGTGCTGGCGTAAATTACGTAAGCTATGGTTTGGTAGCTAGAGAAGTGGAACGTGTAGATAGTGGTTATCGTTCGGCTATGAGTGTGCAATCATCTTTAGTAATGCATCCGATACATGCATACGGCACAGAAGAGCAACGCATGAAATACTTGCCTAAACTTGCCACGGGTGAGTGGGTAGGCTGTTTTGGTTTAACTGAGCCTGATTCAGGTTCAGACCCTGCTAGCATGACTACCCGTGCAGTAGCTGTAGAGGGTGGTTTTTGCCTTACGGGTGCTAAAATGTGGATTACCAACTCTCCCATCGCAGATGTAATGGTGGTGTGGGCTAAGCTTGACGGTGTAATCCGTGGATTTGTACTTGAGCGTGGTATGAAAGGTTTAACCACGCCTAAGATAGAGGGTAAGTTTTCTTTACGTGCGTCGGTCACTGGCGAAATTGTCATGGACAACGTATTTGTACCACAAGAGAACCTGTTCCCTACAATTAAAGGCCTCGCGGGGCCATTTGGGTGCTTAAATAAGGCCCGTTATGGCATTGCTTGGGGTTCACTTGGTGCAGCAGAGTTTTGTTGGCATGCAGCCCGTCAATACACCTTAGACCGATCTCAGTTTGGTCGTCCACTGGCTGCTACTCAGCTGATCCAAAAGAAACTTGCTGATATGCAAACCGAAATTTCTATTGGTTTACAAGGTTGCCTACAAATGGGTCGCTTAATGGATGATGGTAACTGCCCTGTAGAGTTGATCTCGTTAATGAAGCGTAATAACTGTGGTAAGTCTTTGGATGTGGCTCGCCAGTCTCGCGATATGCATGGTGGAAACGGTGTGAGCGATGAGTTTGGTGTGATTCGCCATGTAATGAATTTAGAGGCTGTGAATACTTATGAAGGCACCCATGATGTGCACGCATTGATCTTAGGTCGTGCTCAAACTGGCATTCAAGCGTTTTATTAGGCTTTTAATATGAGTATCACTACACCTTTGCAGGGTATTAAGGTTTTAGATCTTAGTCGTATTTTGGCTGGTCCTTGGGCGGGGCAGATGTTGGCAGATTTGGGCGCTGATGTAATTAAAGTAGAGCGACCAGGAGTGGGTGATGATACTCGCACCTGGGGGCCTCCCTACATGCCGGCTGCAGTAGGTTTTGAAGCTGAAGAAGCTTATGAAGCAGCATATTTTCAGACAGCAAACCGTGGTAAGCGCTCATTATGTGTTGATATGTCTTCGTCAAGGGGCCAGCTGCTGATTAAACAGTTAGTCACTAAGGCTGATGTTTTAATTGAAAATTTTAAAGTAGGTGGGTTGGCTAAATATGGCTTAGATTTTGATAGCTTAATCGCTATTAACCCACGATTAGTCTATTGCTCTATTACTGGTTTTGGTCAATATGGACCTGATAAAGACCGTGCAGGATATGACTTTATGATTCAAGCCATGGGCGGCTTAATGAGTGTGACAGGTAGTGAAGGCGGTGAGCCTATGAAAGTGGGCGTGGCCGTAGTGGATGTTATGGCAGGCTTATACGCCTCTAACGCGATACAAGGAGCCCTTATTCACCAGTTACGCACCGGTGAAGGCCAGCATATCGATTTAGCTTTGCTTGATGTGCAGGTTGCCACATTAGCTAATCAGGCCATGAACTATATTGCCACCCATAAAAACCCCAAACGATTGGGCAATGCGCATCCAAATATAGTTCCCTATCAAGCCTTTGCCACTTTTGATGGTCATCTTATTTTGGCGGTAGGTAACGATGGTCAATTCCAACGTTTTTGTGAGGTGGCTGGTGATGTGCAGATAGCTAGTAATTCACTTTATACAAGCAATTCGCTAAGAGTTGCTAATCGTTTGACACTGGTGCCAAAAGTGGCGTATTTAATGGAGCAACACACTACACAATGGTGGTTGGATGCACTTAATAAGGTCAGTGTGCCTTGTGGGCCTATTTGTACTCTGGATCAAGTGTTTGAGAACCCTCAAATTAAAGCTCGTGGTATGAAGATATCACTTGAACACCAAAAGCTGGGTAGTGTAGAGAGCGTTGCCAACCCCATTAAGCTATCTGCTACTCCGTTGCAATACAAGCAAGCACCACCTATGTTGGGTGAGCATACTCAAGTGGTATTGAGTGATTGGCTGGCCATGGAGCATAGCGAATATAGTGATCTGCTGAGTACCAACATTATAGCCTAGCTATGCCATGCCATCTTCTTTAAGTTTCTAAATCACTTACTGTGTAGCAAGGTTGATAGGCTTTGCTGCCAGGTAATTTCATACGATTTTGGGCCACAAAGCTCCTTAATAATACGTCTAGCTTGTCTAGCATTTTTGTCTGGGCTTTAAGTTTATAAGGTCCGTGTAAGCGTATTTGTTCTAGGCCAAAGGTTTTCACATTACCAGCAACAATGCCGCTCATGGCTTTGCGAAGATTGCTAGCCAATGTTGCCGTAGAAAGGCTGCTGTCTAAAATTAGATTGGCCATGTTGTCGTGAGTAGGAATAAACGGATGTTGGAAATCATCTTCAATGTGCAATTGCCAATTGTAGTGGTAAGCGTCACCTATTTTTTGGCGGTGCTCAAGCACATTATTTATTTGGGCTTTACTAGCAATAGCCACAGCGCTTGGGTCTTGAATAATAATTTGATACTTAGCTTGTGCTTTTGGCCCAAGAGTAGCGCCAATAAATGCATCAATCTGATCAAAATAAGCTTTTGAACTTGTTGGCCCTGTAAAAATTAAAGGCACTTTAAGTTGGGCGTTATTTGGATGTAATAAAATGCCTAATAAATATAGAATCTCTTCTGCAGTGCCCACACCACCTGGAAATACAATAAATCCATGACCCAGCCTTACAAAAGCTTCAAGACGTTTTTCTATATCTGGCATAATGATTAATTCATTAACCATAGCGTTTGGAGATTCGGCAGCAATAATGCCAGGCTCCGTAATGCCGATATATCTGTAATCATAACAACGCTGTTTAGCATGAGCTATGTGAGCGCCTTTCATGGGGCCCTTCATGGCGCCTGGACCACAGCCTGTGCATATATCATAGCCTCTTAAACCTAATTCATAACCTACTTTTTTGGTGTAGTCGTATTCAATATCATTAATTGAGTGTCCACCCCAGCAAACGACAATATTAGGTTTACGCCTTGGGGCTAGAGCTTGGGCATGACGCAGTATTTGAAATACTAGATCAGTTAGCTGTGTGCCAGTACGCACCTTTTCGCTGTTAAGAAGGTTGTTGTTGATGTAGATGATGTCTCGTAAGACTGAATATAGATTTTCTTTAATGCCTAAGATAACCTCTCCATCCACAAAAGCACTTTTAGGTGCATTATTAAGCTGTAGTAATACGCCTCGGGTTTGTGGCACTATTTCTACATCAAAACGTTCATTGCGCTGCAGTAAGGCTTCAATATCGTCTTCTTCACTGCCACAGTTGAGCACGGCAAGGCAGCATTGCCTAAAGAGCTCATGTAGGCCTGTAGAGGCCGATTTGTGTAGCTGGTTGATTTCATCCAAGCTAAGTATGTCTAGGCTGCCTTGGGGTGATATGAGAGCGTCTATGGTGTACATACTTTTCTTCACCTTGTTGTATTTACTTGTTTCTTGCTTTGAGCGCTTAGATTTAGCATAGCAGAGAAAATGCAAATATGAGGGCTTTTAAAAAAAATATTAGGGCCCATCAAGGGTCTAAAGCAAACGCGAACAGGTTTACCTCATGAACGAACAATTAAATACTCCAGAATGGCAAGTCATTGGCAAGTTGGTGGCTAGCATACAAGATGAGCAGCGTCGTTCTAGGCGTTGGGGTATTTTTTTTAAAAGCTTATTTTTTATTTTTATATTCAGCATTTTGATAATGGTGTTTTTTGACAATGACGCTGATACAAAACCACTTTCACAATCACATGTGGCTGTGGTGAATGTATTTGGACCTATTATGGCGGGCGCGCCAGCAAGCACGGACCACTTACTGCCTTCTTTGGAAAATGCGTTTGCTGCACCCAATGCCAAAGCAGTAGTGCTTAACATTGATAGCCCAGGTGGCAGCCCGGTGCAAGCAGGAATCATATTTGATGAATTACAGCGCCTAAAGCAAGCTCACCCTGAAAAGCCACTCTATGCGATTATCGGTGATGTTGGTGCTTCTGGAGCTTATTATATTGCTGCTGCGGCAGATTTAATTTATGCAGACAAAGCTAGTACAGTAGGCTCTATTGGTGTGATTGGTAGTGGTTTTGGATTTGATCAGCTCATGGCTAAAGTGGGCGTTGAAAGGCGCACTTACACAGCAGGTGGTAATAAAGATTTCTTAGACCCGTTTTTACCACAAAAAGAAAATCATAAGGTTATGTTCCAACAGCTACTTGATGAAGTGCATCAGCAATTTATTTCTCAAGTAGAGTTGGGCAGGGGAGACAGGCTAGTGCCCCATAAAGATCTATATTCTGGTGCAGTGTTCCATGGTGCTCGTGCTGTAGAGTTGGGATTGATCGATGGCTTAGGTAGCTTGCATAGCGTTTCAAGGGATCAAATTGGCGTGGCTCACATCGTATTTTACTCACCTGAGAAAACTCCGTTTCAAGCTGTGGTTGACGAATTGGGAGTGCAGACAAAAACAGCCATTTCTTGGGGTTTGAATAAAGGCCTAATGATGCAATAAACCCTTGAAAACCGTGATATTTGCCTCATTTGACCTAAATACAAAGAAAAGTAGAAAATAAAGCAATTAATTTGGCTTTTAACGGTATTTGGCTTTGACATAAGGCGGGGACATGAATATCATATCGCGCCATGTTTGACACAGAATTACCTCGTTTTTTAGACCCGCGCAAGCTATGCGATGGGCAGCAAACCATTACTGGTCAGGTTGATTTATCAACGTTAACCGGGTTTTGTAGCTACCTCCAATCTGACCAAGGTCAGGTAGATGTGCAGTTGCATTTTTCTCGTGATAACGCCCATCGGCCTATCATTAGGGGTAAGGCTGAAATAAAAGGCGTACAAATTGGATGTCAGCGTTGTTTAGATGCGATAAGCATTGATATAATAGGTGACATGAACGTGGCCATAGTGCTCAACGAAGAGCAGGCGCAGAAGCTTCCAACTGAATATGATCCATGGTTGTTGGAAGATAAAAAGCTTGATATGCGTGAGCTTATTGACCACGAAATGATATTGAACATACCCATTGTGGCCTATCATTCAGATTGTGAAGTAGCAACTGAGTTTGGCCAAGAAGAAACCGTGCAGGAAAAGCCCAATCCGTTTGAAGGATTACAAGCTTTACTGCAAAAAGATTAGTTTACCAATTAGGAGTTTTTAGTCATGGCTGTACAAAAGAACAAAGTAACCCGTTCCAGGCGTGGGCAGCGTCGTTCACACGATGCTCTAGGCACTGCTACTCTTTCAGTAGATTCTACTACTGGTGAAACTCACCGTCGTCACCATGTAACTGCCGATGGCTTTTACAAAGGACGTCAGGTAGTTAACCAAGACGCCGAGTAGTTTGTCGTCGTATTACACCTTAGCACTTGATGCTATGGGTGGGGACCTAGGTCCCGCCACTAGCCTCGAGGCAGCATTAGCTAGCCTCGAGCGCCATCCTCTCTTAACCCTTTTTTGGGTTGGTCCTGAGGCTATACTTGCACCTCTAATCGATGCAGTATCCAACGCACAGGCACCACTTTTAAAACGACTACACTTTATTGACGCACCCCAAATCGTGGAAAAAACCGATGATTTGATGGTCATCTTACGTCAAAAACAAAACTCATCGATGTATCTTGCTTTAGCCCTAGTAGCGCAAGGTAGAGCTAATGCGTGTATTAGTGGTGGTAGTTCAGCAGCGCTAATGGCCTTAAGCCGACATCTTATAAAAATGCTGCCAGGTTATGAAAGGCCTGCATTTGCAAGTCATATACCCACTCAAAAAGGCATCTGTCTAGTGCTTGATATGGGGGCTAACCTTAGCTCTACTGGCCAGCAATTATATCAATTTGGTTTGTTGGGCCAAGCCCTAGAATCCAGCTTGCAACACAAGCCTGATGTTACTTTAAGACTTTTGAACATTGCTACTGAGACTGGCACTGGGCAATCTCAGGTGCAAGAAGCTCACGTTTTACTAGAAGCAGATCCAAAGCTTAATTATTTGGGTTATATTGAGCCCCAAGAAGTGTTTGATGGGCAAGCAAGCGTTGTTGTTTGTGATGGCTATGCGGGCAATATTTTGATTAAATCAGCTGAAGGTGTCAGCAATATGTTGGCTCATGGGTTTATGGCTAGTTTAGCTAACAGCGAATTAACGCCCTCACAATCACAAACAGTCATGCAAGACTGGCAATTTCAGTTTGATCCAGATCGCTTAAATGGCGCATTTTTATTAGGTTTGCAGGGTTTGGTCGTTAAATCTCATGGCTATGCCAACGCAAGGGCTTTGCAGTTTGCTATTGAAGCAACCCAAGATTATGTTGAAATGCAGCTTGCACAAAGGCTGCAGGACGATGAATAAATTCACACTTATATTTATAGTTTACTTAAAGAGGCACTGTAATGAAGGCTGATATTGCATTTGTATTTCCTGGACAAGGCTCCCAAAGTGTTGGCATGTTGGCCGAATTAGGTGCAGTGCATCCAATAGTGATTGAAACCTTTGCAGAAGCTAGCAGTGCTTTAGGCTATGATTTATGGCATTTAGTGCAGCATGACAATGATGGGCAGTTAAACCAAACGCACATTACTCAACCTGCATTACTAGCCTCCAGTGTGGCTTTGTGGCGTTTATGGTTGCAACAAGGCGGCGTCACTCCCACGGTTTTAGCAGGGCATAGTTTAGGTGAGTATTCGGCTTTAGTTTGCGCTGGTGCCTTAGACTTTTCTGATGCTTTAAAGTTGGTAGAAGCTCGAGGTCACTTCATGCAAGCAGCAGTGCCGCCTGGAGAGGGAGCTATGGCAGCTATTATTGGTCTAGATAACGCTGCTATTGCTTTTGCCTGCCAACAAAGCGCTCATGGTGAAGTTGTGGCGCCTGTGAACTATAATTCACCAGGACAAGTGGTTATTGCTGGTTCTTCAGCTGCTGTTGAGCGCGCAATGACCGCTTGTAAAGATGCTGGAGCTAAACGTGCTTTACCTTTGCCTGTAAGCGTACCTTCTCATTGTGCCTTAATGCTTCCTGCCGCTGATAAACTAAGCGCTATGCTAAAGGGTATAGATATTAAAACCCCTGCAATACCTGTAGTACAAAATGTAGGCGCTACTGTAGCCACTTCTAGTGAATCTATTGCTAGTAATCTTGTTGCGCAATTACATCAACCTGTATTATGGACACAATGTATAGAGGCTATTGCAGATAGTGGTGCAAACCTTGTGATAGAATGTGGGCCAGGTAAAGTTTTAAATGGACTAACAAAACGTATTAATAAGACGTTACAATCTGCGTCTATTAATGATGCTGCGTCACTTGCAGCCACACTAGAACACTAAGACGGATTAAATTATGTTGGCAATTGATGGCAAAATAGCATTGGTGACAGGCGCTACCAGAGGTATTGGTAAGGCCATTGCTTTGCAGCTAGCTTCTCAAGGTGCAATTGTTATAGGCACTGCTACATCACTAACAGGTGCTACCGCAATTACTGATGCCCTAGCAGAAGTAGGCAACGCTGGCACTGGAATGGTACTTAACGTATCTGATGCAGATTCAGTAGCAGATACGCTAAAGGCGATTGTTGAAACCTACGGCGCGCCTAGCATTTTGGTGAATAATGCAGGTATTACCCGCGACAACCTTTTAATGCGTATGAAAAACGACGAATGGGATGATGTCGTTAATACCAACATGAGCTCTATTTTTCGTATGGCCAAAGGTTGCTTGAGAGGCATGACCAAAGCGCGCTGGGGGCGAGTTATTAATATCAGCTCTGTAGTAGGCTCTATGGGCAATATGGGTCAAGCTAACTATGCAGCGGCCAAAGCCGGTGTTGAAGGGTTTAGCCGTGCAATGGCGCGTGAAGTGGCATCGCGTAATATTACGGTTAATTCTATTGCTCCAGGTTTTATTGCAACAGATATGACAGCAGCACTTGGAGAAGAGCAAAAAGACACGTTACGTACTCAAATTCCACTACAGCGCTTGGGTACTCCAGAAGATATCGCTCAATTAGTTGGCTTTTTAGCAAGTGATGCTGGAGCATACATTACCGGTGAAACAATCCATGTCAATGGTGGTATGTATATGAGCTAAACCTAAAGGTTTAGCATTTAGTCGTATTAAGTACTATTGAGTGCGTATATTATTTGTATGAGGGTTGCTTTTTTGCCTGATTTGTAGATAATAGCGTCACTCTATACTGAGTAGAAAATAGAATAAAGTTGCGGAATTCTCCGTCCACTGTTTTCTAGCACATTCGTTAACATTTTTAATGTTAGCGGCGTATAAGAACCCATTAGGAAAAACTATGAGTATTGTAGATCGCGTTAAAAAAATTGTTGCTGAGCAACTTGGTGTTAAAGCAGAAGAAGTGACTAATAGTGCTTCATTCGTTGATGACCTAGGCGCCGATTCTTTGGACACTGTAGAGCTAGTAATGGCTTTGGAAGAAGAATTTGAGACTGAGATTCCAGACGAAGAAGCTGAGAAAATCACCACTGTTCAAGCTGCAATCGATTACGTCAATGCTAACCAATAGTTAGCTTAGATTTTGTACTTCGAATTGAAGTTAGAAAAGCCGCGCCATTTGGTGCGGCTTTTCTGCATCTGAAGCTTTAAAAAGCTGGCTTGATGACGTAAAATTGTTGTCATAAAAGTATTGCTTGTGCATTAAGTGCAGGTTATTCATTTCAAGGAGAATCAAATGACTCGTAAGCGCGTTGTAGTTACTGGCATGGGCATGTTAACACCTATTGGTAACACTATGGACGAGACGTGGAGCAACATACTGGCTGCAAAAAGTGGTATGGCAAACATTACTCATTTTGATACTCAAGGTTTTGGCACTCATTTTTCAGCAGGCCTTAAAGACTTTGACCTTAGTAACTACTTGCCGCCAAAAGAAGGCAAGAAAATGGACCTGTTTATTCAGTATGGAATGGCTGCAGGCATCCAAGCGATTAAGGATGCTAATTTAGAGGTGACCGAGGAAAACGCAGACCGAATAGGCGTAGCAATTGGTTCTGGAATTGGGGGCTTACCTTTGATCGAAAAATGCCACAATGCCTTAAACAAAAGTGGCCCTCGTCGTATTTCACCATTTTTTGTTCCAGGCAGCATTATTAATATGATTTCTGGCAACTTGTCGATTATGTTTGGCTTACGTGGCCCTAATATCGCTATTACCACAGCCTGCACCACTGGCACTCACAATATTGGTGCTTCTGCACGTATGATTGCCTATGGCGATGCTGATGTGATGGTATGTGGTGGCGCAGAAATGGCAACTACTCCACTAGGCTTAGGTGGCTTTGGTGCAGCTCGCGCATTATCTACGCGTAATGATGCCCCTGAATTGGCGAGTCGCCCTTGGGATCAAGATCGCGATGGTTTTGTATTAGGCGATGGCGCTGGTGTTATGGTATTAGAAGAATACGAATCAGCCAAAGCACGCGGCGCTCGAATTTATGCAGAGCTTACAGGTTTTGGTATGAGTGGTGATGCCTTCCATATGACTTCGCCACCAGAAGATGGCCGAGGTGCTGCTGCATCAATGCGTAATGCAATGAAAGATGCGGGTTTAAACGGTGATGATATTCAATATATCAATGCTCACGGCACCTCAACTCCTGCAGGAGACATTGCTGAGTCTAATGCTGCAAAGCTAGTTTTAGGCAGTGCTTCAGAAAATGTCCGCATGAGCTCAACTAAGTCAATGATTGGACACTTACTTGGCGCTGCAGGCGCTGTGGAAGCGATTTTTTCAGTATTGGCTATTAGAGATCAGGTTGCACCTCCTACCATAAATTTAGACAATCCCTCATCAGGGTGTGACCTTAACTATGTAGCGCATCAGCCACAAGAAGCTAGGATTCAATCAGCCATGTCCAACTCATTTGGTTTTGGTGGCACCAACGGTACGTTAATTTTTACGAAGATTTAATCATCACATGAGGCTGGCACTATGGATTCAATAACCTTAGTAAATGGCCGGCCATCAGTTATGGTGGATGCTCTTGATAGAGGTCTGGCTTACGGGGATGGATTATTTGAAACCATTGCTTTAGTACAAGGCCAAGTGCAGCTTTGGCAAGCTCATAAACAGCGCTTAATAGCTGGCCTTATAAGCTTAGGCATTGTGCTTGATAAAGCTTATGCTGAAGTTTTGCTCGATACCATTGCTGTAGAATTAAAAGCTGCCTATGTATTATTTGATCGCCCTGAAGGGGTAATTAAAATCACTGTGACCAGAGGCATTGGAGGGCGTGGCTACGCAGCTCCAGCATCACCTATACTCACACGTATTATTTCTATTATGCCATGGCCCAAAGGGCGCGAGCTTCTGTCTAGTAAGGGAGTGAGTGTGGGTTTATGTCAGCACCGTTGGTCTCACAACACAGCTTTAGCGGGTATTAAACATCTCAATCGGTTAGATCAAGTGTTGGCTAGAAGTGAATGGTTTGATGAGTCTACCCATGAGGGCATTATGCTTAACCAAGATGGTGGGGTGGTGTCTGGTGCTATGAGCAATATTTTCATAGAAGTTGATGGAATGCTTATCACCCCAGAGCTTGACCAGTGCGGAATCAAAGGCACTATGGCCCAGCATATAAGTGCCATGGCTCAAAACTTTGGCATTAATGTGTTACAGCAACCTGTGTCCTTACATGAGCTGATGAAGGCTGACGCGGTATTAATGACCAATAGCATTAATGGTATTTGGCCTGTTGTAGCTTTGTCAGCTGATGTTTGCACACAATGGCCCATTTCTAAGCTTACTATTATATTACAAAAAGCTCTTGCCAAAGACTTATCCCATCAAACTCAGGTGTCCGACGTATGCTAAAGAAGGCCTGGCTCTGGGGATTTATTGTCGTGATTTTAGTGATGTCATTAATCACCTATGGCGCTTTTAGACAAGCCTATGTATGGCTGTATGATGCTATCCCGATAACAGAGCCTAAGTTAGTCACTATAACGTCCGGCTCAGGCGTTGGGGAGATTAGTACTCAATTATTTAAAGCAGGGGTAATATCCCATGCGGCTAGTTTTAAATATTATGCAAAGTGGCGTCAGCTAGATCGACATATAAAGGCTGGCGAATACCAGTTTAGTGGCCCCATCAATAGTGTTGAGGTCTTGGCACAATTGGTTGAAGGAAAGGTTTTAGAATATCAATTTACTGTTCCAGAAGGGCTAACATATAAAGACTTTATTGCTCGTTTAACAAGTCACCAAGCCATGCAACATAAACGTGTGCCCAATGCACAGCAATGGCTTAAAAACTTTCACAGCCGCTGGGATCACCCAGAGGGGTTATTATTTCCTTCAACCTATCGTTTTGCAAAGCATAACGTACCCGAAGATATTATAAAGCAGGCCTATTTAAAACAAATTCAAATACTGCAATCCTCTTGGGCTAATAGAGCAGAAGATTTACCTTACAAGACGCCTTATGAGGCACTTATTATGGCTTCAATTATTGAAAAAGAAACAGGTTTAGCGAGCGAGCGAGCTACCATTGCTGGTGTTTTTGTTAGACGTTTACAAAAGGGTATGAAGTTACAAACTGACCCCACTGTAATTTATGGTATGGGTGAAGACTTTAAAGGTAATATTCGTCGTACAGACTTAACCACTGATACACCATACAATACCTATGTACATAAAGGTCTGCCTCCTACTCCAATTGCACTACCGGGGCGTGCGGCAATAGAAGCTGCGTTGCATCCAGAGGAAGGCTTGAGTCTGTTTTTTGTGTCCAAAGGTGATGGTAGCCATGCATTTTCGGACACATACCCACAACACCTTAATAATGTACGCAAATACCAGCTAAACCAGTAAGAGATTTCCATGACTCCATCATTTATATCCATTGAAGGCGGCGAAGGTGCTGGAAAGTCCACAAGCATTGAGTATATCAAGGGTAAAATTGAATCCTTTGGTATTGAATGCTTGGTTACCCGTGAGCCGGGCGGCACACCCATGGCAGAAGACATAAGGCAGCTGCTTTTGCAGCATCGGGATGAAGTAGTAGACCCATATACAGAGCTTTTGTTGATGTTTGCCTCACGCCGCCAACATGTAGAAAATGTTATACGGCCTGCATTAGCTTCTGGAAAGTGGGTGATTTGTGACCGTTTTACAGATGCTTCTTTTGCCTATCAAGGGTTTGGCAGAGGTTTAGATAAAGACTTTATAACTAGCCTAAAGCATTTTGTACACGGCGATCTTAATCCTACCATGACCTTTTTGTTTGACCTTGATATTGAAATAGGCATGGCAAGGGCAGGCAAGCGTGCGAACTTTGACCGAATTGAAACCGAAGCTATGAGTTTCTTTGAACGAGTCAGGCAAGGCTACTTAACTCAAGCTAGGGCCGAACCTGATAGGTACCGCATTGTTGATGCATCACAATCTATAGAGGCCGTACAACATCAGCTGGACCTTTTTCTTACACCTTTATTGACTCTTAGAGGCTTGGCTAATGAGTGAACAGCTAAGTGCGTTGTCTTTAGGAGTGTATCCGTGGCAACAGGATCAATGGCTTCAGCTTCAAAACATGATCCAGCAGCAGCGCTTTCCTCATGCACTAATTGTGGGTGGAGTACCAGGCCTTGGTAAACTAACATTCGTCAACACACTAGTGGCTGCATTGTTATGTCAGAATAAAATTAATGACAATGCATGTGGACACTGCAAGTCTTGTCAGTTATTAGCCGCCAATAGCCATCCTGATTTTAAGCTGTTGCAGCCTGTTGAGGCAGGCAAAGCTATATTAGTAGACCAGGTACGCAATATTCAGCACTCCATGGCCACCACAGCTCAGCAAGGTGGCGCAAGAGTAGTGGTGATTAATGGCGCTAGTGATCTTAACCTGAATTCGGCAAACGCCCTACTAAAACAACTTGAGGAGCCAGGTAATAATAGTTATTTTTTACTAATACACCAGTGGCCAAAGATGGTGCTACCTACTGTGCGCAGCCGTTGCCAGTTATTGGATATCGCCAAGCCTACGCCTAAGCAAGGGTTAAACTGGCTGCAACAGCAGTTGTCTGATGATGAACTTACTATCGAAGCTACTGAAAGTTTATTGCAACTAGCCAACGGTGGCCCACTTAAAGCGATAGAGTTACACGCATCTAAAGCACAAGATTTGCGACATCAAATGTTAGTAGAGCTCACCGCTATTTTGAGAGGTCAAAAAACCCCGATAGAGGTTGCTCAAATTTGGCAAAAAAAGCCGTTGGTACCTATGTTAAATTGGTGGGTTGAATGGCTTAACGATCTTGTTAAACTAAAAATGACAGAAGATGCGAGTCACGTGTCTAATACAGACATCGTTAAACTACTTCAAGCTGTAGCTAAACGCAGTGATATTGTTGCTATTTATACCTTGCTAGAAAATATCATTCAACAACTTAACTTTATAAATCAACGTCGTAACCTTAACCCTCAACTGGTGTGTGAAGAACTATTGCACCAATGGTATTTTTTGGTAAAGTCAGGTAACTAAAGACATGATTATTGATTCACATTGCCATCTCGATAAGCTTAATACGAGTCATTACCCTGATGGTTTAGACGGTCTAATCTGTGCGGCCCAAGCTGACGGCATTTCTCAGATGTTATGTATTGGAGTGGATACGGATCAGTTTGAACCCATGATGAGTCAAATTAAAGATTATGACTTTATTCATGCCTCTGCTGGGCTGCACCCTTTGAGTGTTAAAAGCTTAGATAACTTTGGTTTGTTAGAGCAGCAGGCAAAGCACCCAAAAGTAGTGGCTGTTGGTGAAACTGGTCTCGACTATTTTTACGAAAAAGATAATGCAACGCTACAGAAACAATCCTTTACAGCTCATTTACAGCTTTCAAAACGTCTTCGTAAGCCCGTCATTGTTCATACCAGAGATGCTAATGAAGACACTGTAATGTTGCTTAAAAGTCAATGTGATCTAAGCGTAGGCGGCGTTATACACTGCTTTACGGAAGACTGGGCCATGGCTAAGGCTTGTTTGGATTTAGGTTTCTATATATCGATCTCTGGCATCATCACCTTCAATAGCGCTAGTGTTTTAAGAGAAGTCGTTAAAAAAATACCTATAAATCGCCTATTAGTTGAAACTGACTCTCCCTATCTGACACCTGCGCCTCATCGAGGTAAACAAAACGAGCCTAAATATGTACGTTTGGTTGCTCAGTATGTAGCCGACCTTAAAGGAGTATCCCTAGAAGAGCTTGCTCGTATCACAAGTTCAAACTTTACGGATTTATTTTTAACACCGCGTTAGGTTAAAATCATGGCGTTTGTATTGTCATATTGGCGCTACATTATTTTTCAGGCTAAGCTAAATATAACTAATAGCCTTTTAAGCTTTTTATGACTATGATGTGTCCCATAGTCATAGTGCGACTAATTTAAAACTTACTGATTAATCTGTCTATTCAAAGGTATGGCTATGAATTGGGGTATTGCTGCAAAACCAAGTATTCCTGCTTATTTTCCTCGAGAAAAAGAGAACCGTAAAGTACGTGAATTTAAACGTAGGGAAGAGGAAATACTTGAAACAGCATTGCAGCTTTTTCGCGTTCATGGCGAAGACAAAGTCACAGTTGAGATTATTGCTGATAATGTGGGCATTGGTAAAGGCACCATATACAAACACTTTAAGTCCAAATCTGACATCTATATTTCCCTACTCATTAATTATGAACATCAACTTGCGAGTCTGTTGGCTACAAAAGATTTTTCAGACCCTGAATCCTTGTGGCGCAGTTACTTTGAGTTTCGCATGAGTGACCCTGAGCAAGCCTTGTTATTTGACCGCCTAGAAGACCGGCTAGTAAAGGGCGAAGAATACGAAAAAGAAATTAGTGATGTGCACCAAGTGCGTAATGAAAATATGCAAGTACTCACCATTCTAGTGAAGAAGCGCATTGATTCTGGAAAGCTAGAAAACGTACCTGCGTATTTTCACTTATCAGCTTCTTGGGCCTTAGTTCATGGCGCGTTAGCACTGCATGACTCTGCATTTTTTAAGGAGTTTATTCAAGACCGGGAAGCTTTTTTTGAGTTTTTAATGCAAATAGGCATGCGAATGGGTAATCATGGGCAAAGTCGTCATGCTGATGTGTCTAAAAAGGTTGCTAATGAAAAACCAACTAGCAAATAAGTATCATCTTTTATGTTAGAACAACTAATAGACAATGCTCAAAAACTTCCAGACTATGACTTAGCTTCTTGGAAGCCCGTATTTAATGGGGATATGGATTTAGTTATTACTGCCAATGGTGATTGGTACCACCAAGGTACAGCGATTGTTAGACCCAAAATAAAGCAACTGTTTGCTCGTTTGTTACAGCGTCAAGCTAATGGTGATTATTGGATCATTACACCGGTAGAGGCATTTCGCATTACTGTTCAAGACCTGCCTTTTATTATTGTTAGTGCCGACTATGTTGAGAAAAACGGCCTTAATTTGTGGCAATTTACTACTAATATGGGCGATGTAGTTGATCTTCACCAAGCTGATCAATTGGTAGTCACTTACGATTCAGAGCAACCTCAACCTAAGCTTTTTATTCGTAAAGGGTTGTGGGGGCGTATCAATCGACCCGTTTTTTATCAGCTTGCGTTAGCTAGTAAAGTGATTGAATCGGCTCAAGGTGACTTTGCACAGCTGACAAGTGGCGTTCATCAATACAACATTGGCCCATTGTAGTTGTTTTAATAGAACTAACCAGGAAACCGCATTATGCCAGTACATGAAATTCATCACCCTCTCATTTCACATAAGCTTGCATTGCTGCGTAAAGCCCATGTAAGCACAAAGCAATTTCGAGAATTATCTAACGAAGTGGCAAGTTTGTTAACTTATGAGGCAAGTAGGGGGCTTCCTCTAGAAAAGGTCACTATTGATGGATGGCAGGGCGAGCCGATTGCCGTACAAATGTTATCTGGTAAAAAACTTACTGTAGTACCAATCCTGCGCGCTGGGCTAGGCATGCTTGATGGTGTGATGCAGTTGTTACCCAATGCTAAGGTAAGTGTTGTAGGTTTGTATCGAAATGAAGAAACTCTAGAAGCTGTGCCGTATTTTGATAAAATAATTGCGGACGTGGACGAGCGTATCGCACTTATAATTGACCCGATGTTAGCGACAGGCGGCACCTTGCTAGCAACCATTGATCTGCTTAAAAAAAAGGGCTGTAAAACCATTATGGGGCTGTTTTTAGTGGCCTCACCTGAGGGCTTAGCAAGGATCGCAAAAGAGCACCCTGAGGTGAATTTGTATGTAGCTGCCATTGATGATCATCTAAATAATCAAGGGTATATTATACCCGGGCTAGGTGATGCCGGTGACAAAATATTTGGCACCACCTAACAAGGTATTATTTGAATAATCTTTAACCTACTACTTTGGGAATGCAGCTTTGGGGTCGTAGGTTTTAAAGCTTTCTAAATATTGAGCATTAGCCTGCTCCTGCCACTTTGTATTGGGTAATACGGCAGTAATACACTTATATTGTTCACGGTATCTAGCAGTGTTTTCATTGTCTTCCATCACTACGGCTACCATACCTGCTACGACGCCTTGCTGTTGTTCAACCAGCTGCACAGCACCGTGCATGGTGCCACCCGTTTCAACCCATTGGTCAACTAAAAGCACTCGAGTGCCTGGAGCATAGGCAGGTAACCGCATTTCCATAGATTGGGTTTGCCCAGAATAATTGGTCATGGCTGCACTGTCGGTATCCACACAAAGCTTTCCAGCCTTTCTGATGGGTAAAAAACCACAACCAATTCTAGCTGCAATTCCCGCAGCTAGAACAAAGCCCATAGCATCCAATCCCGCCACTACATCAACGTCCTTCGGGTCTATTTCTGCACACAAATCATCAAGGAGGTCATGATATGCACGACCATTAATATAGATGGACGTTGGGTCAAGCCAAGCAAATTTATCACCTTTTGTATTGGGTGCCATAATTGAGAGGTACCAACGATCATCTCTTGGGCCTTTGTCATAACTCATAATATTATCCTTATTTTCCAATTGTTTTTATTAGTTTTATTAATTTATTCGAATCTATATTATAAAAATCATTGTCGATATTTACCCCCGTGGCCACCATAAACAAGTCGACATGAGCGGCATATAAATGGGCATTTTCTGGTGTAATACCAGAGGCAACCCCCAGCGCAGTGTTGCCACAGCTTTCACGAAATGTATTTATCTTTTGTAAATCAGCTGCATGGCCTGTCGCAATTCCAGAAGTAACAACGACATCCATAAAACGAGCTGCTAAACGGCCACTTTTAGCATAATGTTGGGGGTCAACCTCTCTTTGTTTTTTAAATGCAGTGCCCCCAATGTATAAACCTTGCCAGCCACTTTTTTGGCGAACTAGATCAATGCGTTTTGCATCTATTTGGTCATCATCTGAGCGACGCTCATCAATACATGCATCATCAGCCCAGTATCCGTCCACTGGAGTTCCTTGCGCTTGTAAAGCACCAAGAATAGGAAAGGCAAATTCACCTGTGACAGCCAAAAAGTTAACCCCGATCCAGTAATCAGGGAATTCTTGGCGGATACTTTTGATGATAGGTAATAGTTTTTCTTTTTCAAAGTCATGATTGATTAGAAAAACACCAGGACAACCGCATTTGATTGCAACAGCTACATTTCTTTTTGCTTGCACGTGGTCTAAAACATGAATCACTGGTAGTACGATTGGATTTCTACTACCAAATTTTAAATGAAATTCACTTCGATTCATTTTATGTATTCCCATAGCTCTTTTAAACATGTGGTAAAAACTTTTGTAAGCACTACACCCATTTAGATTATGATAAATGGGTGTAGTGGTACTATCGTTGTTAGTCTACATATTAGGGTAGTTTGGACCGCCTGCGCCTTCTGGTACAACCCAAGTAATATTTTGACTAGGGTCTTTAATGTCACAGGTTTTACAGTGGACACAATTTTGGCTATTTATTTGAAACGTTTTTTCACCCATGTCATTTTCTAAAATTTCATAAACCCCAGCAGGGCAATACCTTTGTGCGGGCTCATCCCACATACTTAAGTTTACACCAAGGGGTAGGCTTGAATCTTTTAAGGTAAGGTGACAAGGCTGGTTTTCTTCGTGATTTGTGCCAGAAATAAACACTGATGAAAGTTTATCAAAACTTATCTTACCGTCTGGTTTAGGGTAATCAATTTTTGGCATTTTTGAAGCAGGTTTTAGCTGTGCATAATCTGGTACATTATCTTTTAAACTAACAGGCAACTTGCCTCCAAATATGTTTTGGTCGATCCAGTTGAACGTGCCACCTAACCACATGCCAAACTTGTGCATTGCCGCGCCAAAATTACGCGCCTTATAGAGCTCTTCATGGAGCCATGATGCCTTAAAGTTTTCACCATAAGCCACTAAATCTTGCTTGCCTTCATCACCACTAGCAATCGCATCAAACAATGTCTGCGCTGCCAACATGCCAGATTTCATTGCTGTATGGCTGCCTTTTATTTTTGCAAAATTCATGGTGCCAGCGTCACACCCAATTAACAACGCCCCAGGAAGACTCATTTTAGGTAAGGCGAATAGACCACCTTTTTCCACCGCACGGGCACCGTAAGAAACGCGTGTACCACCTTCTAAATGTTGTTTAAGCACAGGGTGATGTTTGAGGCGTTGAAACTCATCAAATGGGCTTAAGTGCGGGTTATCGTAGCTTAAGTCGATAATAAGGCCCACTGTGACTTGGTTGTTGTCACCATGGTAAAGAAAAAAACCGCCGTTAGCTCCTTTGGTTAGCGGCCAGCCTGAGCCATGCAAGACTAAACCCGGTTGATGTTTAGCTGGATCAATGTCCCAAAGCTCTTTAATGCCTATGCCATAGTGTTGGCTTGTGGTGTTTGCATCTAGATTGAATTTTTCAATCAGTTGCTTACCCAAATGACCACGACAACCTTCAGAGAACACGGTGTATTTAGCGTGTAATTCCATGCCCTGCATGTAACCATCTTTTTGCTCGCCCGTTGCACTAACACCCATGTCACCAGTAGCGATGCCCTTAACACTACCGTCTTCGTGATACAGTACTTCAGACGCTGCAAAACCTGGAAATATTTCAGCACCCAAGTTTTCTGCTTGTTCCGCCATCCAGCGGCATACATTACCTAAACTTACAATGTAGTTGCCTTCGTTATGCATGGGTTTAGGGATAGCAAAACTAGGCATTGCGATACTACCTGAAGCGCTAGTAAGAATATGCATTTCGTCTTTAACAACTGCTGCAGTCAAAGGTGCACCCATGGCTTGCCAATCTGGGAAGAGTTCGTTGAGTGCTGTAGGCTCTAAAATGGCGCCAGATAATATATGTGCGCCTACTTCAGAGCCTTTTTCTACCACACAAACACTGAGTTCTTGCTCATTTTCTTGTGCTAGTTGTAATAATTTGCATGCGGTTGCAAGGCCAGATGGACCAGCACCCACAATAACAACATCGAACTCCATTGATTCACGTTCCACTGTATATCCTCATAATTGAATTTGTTAATTTAGCCTAGCACTTTAACGTTTGTTAATATTGCCTACTGTCCATATATCGACTTATATTGGCTGTTCTTACACAGACTTTCAATCAATACTGTTCAGTATTGTGCAATAAATAGTGAAAATATCTCTTGGAGCTAAGTTTTGTTAAACTAAGGTGATAATCACCAAGTGAATAAGCGAAAACTTTCAAATGCATATAGAAATCACCAACAACGATACACAGCAACGAGTGCACGACGAATTACGCCAATTACGTTCAGGGGATCGTGTGCATTGCACTGATGTGGGGCAGTTTTTATTTTGTAAACGTTTGCTTGAACAATGGCGCTGGAGCGACGTTTTGCTTTTAATGATGGATGATCAAAAGCAGGTGTTAAAACAGTTTAAATACAAACCGCCAGCTCATGATGAAATACCAAGAGAGCGCTTACTCAAAGACCAAGAGCAAGTTGTGCATGCGTTAGAGAAGGTGTTTGCTCATTGTCAAAAGGTGGGTTTAAAAGTGGTGTCTTTTAGTGATGGGTTGGTAGTAGTGCCATTGGATCTGGCTGAAGATCCAATGGCTTTGTGCTCTGCTATGGCTTTGGGTGTTAATGATTATGAAACTTATACCACTTTTGCAGAGCAACTAGACTAAAACTCTTAAATCTTATGCTACCTCTTCATCGAGGCCATCAAATTCGCCCACCTCGACATCCAAAGGCATGTGCATACCTTTATCAATACCTTTACGAGTTTGAGTTTTAGATTTAGCTTTTTGTAGTTGTGTTTCGATTTTTGAGCTTAGTGAGTCTATGGCACTAAACATATTGTCACCACGAGCTTTGGCAAAAATCTCGTGCCCCGTGTCTAGGTGCAAAGTGGCTTCAGCAAGGTCTTGGTTACCTTCTTTGTCCATTGTGACTTGAATATTGGTAATGTGATCGAAGTGGCTTTCATTTTTCTGCAGCTTGGCCATAATACGTTCTTTTATTGCATTGGTAGCTTTGGTGTCGTGACGAGCAGTAATGTTCATTTGCATAATCGATTCCTTATTATCGTAAGTTGGATTTAAAAATAAATAGCGGGCCCTCTGGATAAGTTAATTAAACGGGTTAAGTTAAAAGTGATATTTTGGTAATTATCAACTTTACTTGAGCTTCATAAAAGGCAATGCTTATATTTGAGCCGTGCTTTTAATAGACCACAAGTTGGTGCGGAATGAAAGTGCTTTTATAGTGTAATAGTAAATTAAATAAACTGATGTAATGATAGACCTAAAGGCGAAAAAACGTGAAGTGTGATTACGACATTGTGATTTGTGGTGGTGGAATGATTGGAGCTGCATTAGCCACACTGCTAGCGCCCCAAGGGTTTTCTATTGCATTGCTAGAGGCCGCCACTCCTACTGAATACGATCTAAGCCAAAAATTTGATTTAAGGATTTGCGCTCTAAGCCCAAAAAGTGCAGAAGTAATGCAAAGCTCAAAGGCTTGGGAAAAATTACAAAGTATGCGTCTGTGTCCCTACAAACGAATGCGGGTTTGGGAAGTTGCTGGATTTGGTGATTTAACTTTTAATGCAAATCAAGTGGGCGCATCTGAATTGGGTCATATTGTGGAAAATAGATTAGTTCAGCTAAGCCTTTGGCAGGCATTGCGTGATTATAAAAATGTTGAAGTCATTTGCCCTGCATCCCCAAGCAGGTTTACCCGTGATGTTAAAGGTACGATTATAGAGCTTGATACTGGACAGCACTTGTCAGCTAGATTGGTAGTGGGCGCAGATGGTGCCCAATCTAAGGTTAGAGACGGTTTCGGTATTGGGGTGAATAGGGGGCAATATCAACAAGCTTGTCTAGTAGCCTCGGTTACTACTGAGCTTGGACAACAAGACATTACTTGGCAACGCTTCGTAAATACAGGCCCACAAGCTTTTTTGCCTATGCTTGGACAACAAGGTTCTGTGGTTTGGTACCATCAGGCAGATAAAGCGCGAGCGTTATCAAAGCTATCAAATGAAGCTTTGGCAGATGAAATCATGGGTCATTTCCCAAAAGAGTTAGGTCAAATAATGGTTACAGGAAAAGCTTCATTTGGCTTACAAAAACAACATGCTCACAGTTACTGTGAATCTGGCGTAGTGTTAGTGGGTGATGCTGCGCATGTTATTAATCCATTGGCTGGTCAAGGCGTTAATTTGGGATTTCAAGATGTTGCATGCTTGGCAAATGTTGTAATAAAAGCTGATAAAGCAGGTGAAGACTGGTCAAGTCATGGGGTTCTACTCAGATATCAAAAGCAACGCAAGCTAGCTAATAGTATTATGCTGCATAGCATGGATGCGTTTCATCATGGCTTTAGCCAGACAGGTTCAAAAACTAAATGGGTACGTAATTTAGTGCTGGCCTCTGCAAAAGTTCCTTTGGTGAAAAAGCAGGTCATTAAATATGCTATGGGGCTATCGTCCGCTATTTGATGTTTGTTCTAAAGAACACTTTTCTAGCAACACGTTTCAAATTATACTCGTCTCATTAAACATACATTGTTGCCTGTATGGCAGCTTCTTGAACTTAATGCTTCTACTATCAAATTCCATTGATTGTGGTTCTTAAATCTATTTATTGGTAAAGCTATGTCCGAAGCACCACAGTCTCATACTGCATTTCGTTTTTTGCGTCAGCAAACAATAGAATCTTTAAATATCAACATTCAAGAGTATGAGCACATTGTTACTGGTGCCTCTCATATTCATTTGGCAAGTGACCAAAGTGAAAACGTATTTTTGGTTGCATTAAAAACCATGCCTCAAGATTCATCGGGCGTAGCTCATGTGCTAGAACATACTGCGTTGTGTGGCAGTGAAAAGTTCCCTGTGAGAGATCCTTTTTTCATGATGATAAAGCGGTCTTTAAACACCTTTATGAATGCCTTCACCAGTAGTGACTGGACAGCGTATCCGTTTGCTAGCCAAAATAAAAAAGATTTCAATAACTTACTTGAAGTTTATTTGGACGCTGTATTTTTCGCTCGTTTAGATGCCTTAGACTTTGCCCAAGAAGGTCATCGCGTAGAGCTTATTGATGAAGATGGCAAACCAAGTTTAGTTTATAAAGGCGTAGTGTTTAATGAAATGAAAGGAGCGATGAGCTCACCTGTAAGTCAGCTATGGCAGACTTTAACTAAGTATTTGTTTCCAAGCACAACGTATCATTTTAACAGTGGTGGCGAACCGTCTGATATTCCAGATTTAACCCATGAACAGCTGTTAGCTTTTTATAAACGCCATTATCATCCCTCCAATGCAATTTTTATGACCAGTGGTGATATAAGTGCAGCCACGCATCAAGGAGCTTTTGAGAAGCATGCATTACACCGTTTTTCAGCACAAAAAATCAACCTATCTGTGGCTGACGAAAAACGTTATTACAGCCCACTAAAAGTACAAGAAAGTTACCCTGCAGCGGCTAATGATGAGCAAGCTAAAAGCCATTTAGTCATGGGGTGGTTGTTGGGCCATAGTACTGATCTAAAGCAACAAATGAGAGCTAATTTATTATCACGAGTGTTACTTGATAATAGTGCTTCACCACTGCGCAAAGAGCTAGAAACTTGTGGTTTAGGTACTGGTCCTTCTCAGCTTTGTGGCTTAGAAGACTCAAATAAAGAAATGACATTTGTTTGCGGTATAGAAGGGGCTGAAACCTCAGATGCTGATGGGTTTGAAACTTTGGTATTAAGCTGTCTGAAAAAAGTAGCAAAAGAAGGTGTACCACAAAGTGAAATTGAAGCCGCTCTGCACCAACTTGAGCTTGGACAGCGTGAAATTGGTGGTGATGGCTACCCCTTTGGTATGCAACTTATATTAAGCGCTTTACCGGCGGCTATTCATGGTGGTGATGCGTTAGCTGCACTTAACCTTGACCCTGTTCTGTTAGAGCTTGCTGCTGATATTAAAGATCGTGATTTTATACCCAACTTAATACAAACCTTACTCATTAATAATTCTCATCAAGTGCGCTTGACACTGGTGCCTGATGAAAATATGTCAAGTCGCAAAGATGCCGCAGAAAAACAACGTCTAAGTGACATGTTAGTTGCTATGAATGAACAACAGCGCCAGGTAGTTATCGATGAAACGGCCGCACTGTTAAAGCGCCAATCTCAAGAAGATGACGCTGACATTTTGCCAGAAGTCACGCGCAATGATATTCCTGCTACTCAGCTCATTGCGACTGCTACATTGTCTGATAAAGATTTAGGGTGGGCATTTTATGGAGCAGGCACTAATGGTTTGGTTTATCACCAGTTAGTCGTTGATTGGCCTCAAGTAGATGCGCAAACTTTACCTTACCTTAATTTATTGGCTCAGTTAATGACTGAACTTGGGATTGGTAAACAAGACTATTTATCAGTACAGGCAACACAAGCCGCTGTGTGTGGCAGCCTTTCTGCCTACTTATCTTATCGTGGGCAAGCCAGTAATGCTGACCAACTCAATGCTTATTTTATGCTTAGCACTAAGGGGCTAGTCAGTCAGCAAGTGGCTATCGTTGATTTGCTCAAACAAACGCTGTTATCTGTGCGTTTTGACGAGCCACAGCGTATTAAAGAGTTAGTAGGGCAGTTGCGCTCACGTCGTCAACAAAGTGTAGGTCAATCTGGCCACAGCTTTGCACTAGGTGCGGCAAGCCGCAATATGAGCGCTGGTGCAAACCTGCAGTTTAATGTGAGTGGTTTAGATGGTTTGGTTTGGTTGCAAAAACTTGATGACGGTCTCAAAGACGACGAACAATTGACAGACTTATGTAATACGCTATCCACACTGCACACACAGTTGTGCAAACAACCTTTGCAATTGGCAAGCGTAGGTGAGCAACAACAGCAAGCTAATATACAAAATACATTTACTACCGCGTTTGCACCTCAAGTGGGGCAGTTAAAAGGTGGTTTGAATTGGACTTATAACAAGTTCGATAGTCAGTCAAAAAAGCAGCCCGCACCGCAATTGTGGACAACTAACACTCAGGTCAACTATTGCGCCAGATCTTTTCCAACGGTCTCAAGCGCTCATCCTGATGCAGCATCATTGGTTGTTCTTGGTGAAGTGTTACGCAATGGGTTTTTACATCGCGCGGTGCGCGAACAAGGTGGAGCCTACGGTGGAGGCGCAGGACAGGATAATAATAACGCCTGCTTCAGATTCTATTCCTATCGTGACCCTCGCAGTGAAGAAACATTTACAGACTTTGGTGCATCTGTAGACTGGGTGCTTTCAGATCAACTGGTAAAGCAGCACCTAGAAGAGGCTGTGCTAGGGGTTATTGGCAGTTTGGATAAACCAGGTTCTCCAGCGGGTGAAGCCTTACAAGCTTACCAAAATGAGTTGCATGGGCGCACTGCTGATATACGTCAGGCCTTTAGGTTGGCTATACTGGATGTGAGTCTTTCATCATTACAAACAGTGGCTGCACGTTATTTGCAGGGTCAGCCTTCAGATGCTGTTGTCGCACCTGCAGAGTTAGCCGAAAATGAGTACTTTAAAGAGTTTGAAGTTTATAGCGTCTAGCAGAACTAATAATTAACTCAACCAAAAACTAACCAAATAGTCAGTTTTTGGTTGACCCAGTCTATAATATTGTTAAAATCCAAATGTGAACTAATTTTTAACGATGGAATTTCATGCTAGATAAAAATAATAAGAAGGAACAACCTGCGTTATTGCAGGTTAAGAACATTAGTAAAAAATTTGGTGATTTTTATGCCAACGATAACCTAAATTTGTCCATAGAAATGGGTAAAGTCCATGCGCTTTTAGGTGAAAACGGCGCAGGTAAATCTACCCTCGTTAAAATGATGTACGGTGCCTTACAACCGACCTCTGGCAGTATATTTTGGCAAGGAAAAGAGGTTTCAATTGCAAGCCCAGCTCATGCTAGAGAGCTAGGTATAGGCATGGTGTTTCAGCACTTTTCCTTGTTTGAAGCCCTTAGCGTTTCTGAAAATATCAGCCTTGCTCTTCCTCCTGTTCTGCGCAAAGGTGATTTAAGCCAGCGTATTGCTGACTTGTCACATGATTATGGCTTGCCTCTAAACCCTGCCGCACTGGTTGCTGATTTATCTGTTGGCGAAAGACAGCGCATTGAAATTGTACGATGCTTATTACAAGAGCCCAAGCTACTTATAATGGACGAGCCTACTGCGGTTCTCACCCCACAAGAAGCTCAAGCGTTATTTGCAACCTTACGCCGCTTGGTAAAAGAGGGCTGCGCTGTGCTCTACATTTCTCATCGTTTAGAAGAAGTAAAACGCATCTGCCAAGATGCTACTATTTTGCGTCATGGCAAGTTAATTGCCGAAGTTGATCCTCAGATCGAAACTGCCGCAACTTTAGCCAAGCTTATGGTGGGTACAAGTGTGCACGAAGTGAGTCGCATGGCCAGCAGTGGGGCAGGTGATGTTCTCTTATCGATCACGAAAATGCACCAAGCTTCATCACTACCTTTTGGGATAGATTTGGTGGATATTAACCTGCAAGTAAAAAGTGGTGAAATTCTTGCTATCGCTGGTGTTGCAGGCAATGGCCAAGGCGAATTATTCAGCGTAATCTCAGGTGAGCAGTCCAATGCAGATAAAGGTTCCATTACCTTAGTAGGACAGACATGTGATGGTTTAGGCATTAATCAACGCCGGTGTCTTGGTGCTGCTTTCGTACCTGAGGAGCGAATAGGGCATGGCGCTGTAGAGCATTTGAACTTAACAGATAATATCTTACTCTCCAGACATGCTTGTAATGATACGCCATCTTCGTTAAACCGCGGTTGGCTGGGAATCGATCGGGAGCAGTTGTCTCAATTAAATAAGGTGATTGGTATTGATTACGATGTGCGCAAATCTCAAGAAGATGTGACTGCCGCTTCGCTTTCGGGCGGTAATTTACAAAAATTTGTAGTAGGCCGAGAAATGAATCGCAAGCCTAAAATATTGGTTATAAACCAGCCTACATGGGGTGTTGATGCTGGGGCTGCTGCACTCATTCGCCAAGCAGTGATCGATTTGTCCCGCCAAGGCAGTGCCATTTTAATTATCAGCCAAGACCTTGATGAAATTTTTGAGTTAGCTGACAATATTGCGGTAATGTCCAGAGGGCAATTATCTACCACTTATTCTGCTGGAGATTTATCACGCGAAGAAATTGGCTTGATGATGGCAGGATCACATGAACAAGCCACTCAAGAAACTGGAGCTTAAGATGCA
>DKMQ01000097.1 GCA_002470565.1 Oceanospirillaceae bacterium UBA7410
GGTTTTTTATTGGGCGTAAGAAAGCCTATGGAAGGCAAAAAGCCACTCGGTTGACTTTGCAGAGCGGCTTACGCAAAAATTTAGAGGTAATAACAGGTATCAGACAGTGCCAATAACTTGTACTACTGCACCTTTACCATGGTGTCCTTTACCTTCATGAATATCACGGACGATTTCGTGATTTAGATCAAGGTGTAAAGGACTGAGTTCGCCAATGAGCTGCTTACTTTGCATGGTTAATGCAGCAGTAGGTGGCCCGCCGGTTTTAAACTCAAGTTGTTTTGGCGTATAGGCTTCCAATAACAATACCCCTCCAACAGTTAGTGCAGGATATATTTTCTTATGTAGATCCAAGCGAATGTTGGGAGGTAGGTGGCAAAATATGGATACTATGCCGTCCCATTGCTGGGTACCTAGATCATAAGTTGCCAAATCTGCGTGCACGGTGTTTATTGTTACACCTTTGATTGCAGCAAGTTTTTGAGCCTTTTCTAAACCCACTAAGGAATTATCTACAGCGGTGACATCATAACCAAGGCTTGCTAAATAAACTGAATTTCTCCCTTCGCCATCAGCAAGACATAACACTTTAGATCTGGGTAATAGTGCTACATTTGCAACCAAAAAGTCATTAGCTTGCGTGCCATATATATAGTCTTTACTTGAGTATCGTTGATCCCACATCAATTATTACCCCTGAGATAAAGCGCAATAGGCCATTTTTCCACCACTAATAAAGGTGGCATTACTATAACCCATGTCCAGCAGCGATGAGGCAGATAACGCGCCTCTGTTGTTGGCGTTGCAATAACAAATAATAATGGCATTTAAGTCTGAAATTTGGCCTTCAACGTTCATTTCCAGCTTGCCTCGACTGATATTTATAGACCCTGCAATATGAGATTTATCGTGTTCTTCTTTGTCTCGTATATCAAGTAAAATGGCTCCATTGGCAACCAATGCATCTACCTGATTAGGTGTCACTGCCTCGACGCGAGCCATCGCTTGATCTGACATTGTTTGAAATTTTTCTGTGTACGCCATTGTTCGTTCCATATGTTTTAACTAGTGCATAATATTAGTTAAAACTAATGGAAATAACAAGTGCATTAATTTATGCAATTTTACTACTTAACTCAACTGGCTATGCCACGCTGGTATACCTTTTGTGCTGCAGCAACTCCAGATCCTAAGACAATGTCATATCCTAGATCTTTCATAACCATTTCAGCCGTGGCTATGCCTGAAAGAGCCATAACGTCTGTCATGGCCCCCAAATGTCCTATGCGGAACAACTTTCCTGCCATTTCACCCAAACCACCACCAAAAGACACCCCATAAGACTCATAGGCATGCTGTGTGATCAGATTTGAATCCTTGCCTTCAGGTACCATAATGGCGGTCACGGTATCAGAATAGAGCTCTGGGCTCTGTGCGCATAACTCTAGGCCCCACGCGTTAACTGCTGCTCTTACGCCTTGCGCAATGCGATGGTGGCGCGCATTTACATTGTCCATACCTTCATCTAGCAATAACTTAACACTTGCTCTTAAGCCGTTAAATAACTGCACAGGTGGAGTGTAAGGATAGCTACCTATTTTATTGGCATTAGCCATGTCATTAAAATCGAAGAAGCAGCGCGGAAGTGTGGCTGTTTTAGTGGCTGCCATAGCTTTTGGGCTTACTCCTACAATGGCAAGACCAGTATTTAACATGAAGCCCTTTTGAGCCCCTGTTATAGCAATGTCTACTCCCCAGCCATCCATTTGAAAATCCATGCTCGCTAATGAACTTACGGCATCTACCATTAATAAAGCCTTATGATTCGCGTTATCCATCGCTTTGCGCACACCAAAAACATCACTTTTTACTGCAGTTGCTGTTTCGTTATGTGTTACTAATACGGCCTTGATTTCACCTTCTATGTCAGCTTTTAAGCGACGGGCAAACTCGTCAACCGGAGCGCCAGTACCCCACACACATTCAACCACTTCAACATCTAGGCCAAAGCGTTGGCACAAGTCTATCCAACGCTGACTAAACATGCCGTATCGTGCAATAAGAACCTTATCTCCCGCACATAAAGTGTTGCTGATTGCGCCTTCCCAGCCGCCTGTGCCTGTAGCGCTGAAGAGTAACACTTGACCAGTTTGAGTTTTAAATACTTTTTTAAGGTCATTAAGTAGAGGGATATAATCCTGGGCAAAATCGGGTGCTCGATGATCAAAATTGCTAATGTTCATTGCAGCTTTTAAAACATCTGGCGTGTTGGATGGGCCGGGGATAAAAATAGGGTTTTGATGTTTCATGATGGGGATCCTTTTACTATTAATTAGACTCTATTTTGATGCCCTATGGTTGATTAAACAATTTTATTGAAAAAATAATCCATTATCTGTTATTTAATATAAGCTGATGAAATATAACGAAATTAATTATTTCAATTTATATGTTATATTGATAGTGGAAAATTATTTATTTTTATCTAAGATCATGGGTAATGACTTTTATATTAATTGTATTGTGTGCATATGGAGTGAATATGGTCGAAGTTAAGCGTGGTAGAGGCAGACCCAGGTCCTCAACACTGCAACCCAATGTGTCAACGGTTCAAGCCTTAGATAGGGGGGTATTGCTACTGCAAGCTTTAGCACAGCATAATGCCGCAAGTCTGAGCGATTTGGCGATGCAAGTGGGCATGCCTGCTTCTAGCGCTCATCGTTTACTGATGACACTTCAACAACATGACTTCGTAGATTTTGATGAGAATACCCAGTTGTGGCAAATAGGTATTGAAGCCTTTCGTGTAGGTAGTGCTTATTTGACGCGCACTAATTTTATTGATGCCGCGCGTCAACCCCTGCGCAGTCTAATGGAGCTTACGGGTGAGACAGCCAACCTAGCAGTAATGGACACTACAGAAGTGGTGTTTGTTGCCCAGGTAGAAACCACTAACCCGGTTCGTGCTTTTTTTAGCGCGGGCACACGAGCGCTTATGCACTCTTCTGGTATAGGCAAGGCGCTATTATCCCAAATGCCAAAAAGACAGCTTGAAACCTTATTACACACCGCAGGCCTGCCCCAATATACCTCCCAAACCTTATCAAGCCCTGCAGCACTTTATGAAAATTTAAAGGTGACTGCCCACAGAGGGTGGTCTTTTGACCAAGAAGAACGTTATGAAGGTATGAGTTGTGTGGGCGCAGCCATACGCAATGCACAAGGAAACCTTGTAGGAGGGCTCTCTGTATCTGGCCCAAGTGTAAGGTTTGACCCCTTACAAGTGGCCGATATTGGGCTTAAAGTGAAGGCAGCTGCGGACCAAGTCACGTTAACCTTAGGGGGTAAGGTTTAGCGTGTTTAGGTGCTAGCTACAGTGGTTAGCAGTGGCCAACTCTTGCTGTACTAAGGTGACCCAAAAACCAGTACCAGTCTCTAA
The DNA here is from genome assembly GCA_002470565.1 of Oceanospirillaceae bacterium UBA7410. Classification (GTDB taxonomy): domain Bacteria; phylum Pseudomonadota; class Gammaproteobacteria; order Pseudomonadales; family Balneatricaceae; genus Njordibacter. The sequence goes on from DKMQ01000097.1 coordinate 3,440, forward strand.
AATGTCGTCATTAAAGTCATAATGAGGGTTGTGCAACATGCAGCCACCTACACTATCAATACCATTGCCCAAAAACACATAGCATCCATCTTTAACTCTTAACATACTAGAAAAATCTTCAGAGATGGTTTTAGGGCGACAAGCTATATCTACTTGCCCTTCACCTAACATGGCAATAGCTGCTTGGCCTGCAGCATGAGTTTCTTTTACGCTATTAATAGTGGCCCAAAATACACGCTCATAAGTATATTCATGTTCTGCGCCATGTGCAGCACAGATGCCAGATACAAGCTGACCCATACGGGCTTCAATAATATCTTGTACTTCTTCAGAAAAACTACGGCAATCACCCGTAATAGTGACTGTGCTTGGTATCACATTTACCGCGCCATCGGTGATAAATTCAGTGGCAGAAACCACAGCTTGTTGTTCTGGATTAATACTACGAGACACAATGGTTTGTAATCCTAGTAGTATTTCTGCGCCAATCACTAATGGATCAATGTGGTGATGTGGTTGTGAAGCATGTCCACCACGACCTTTGATGACAATTTTAAAATTGTCTTCACTTGCCATCACGCCACCTGAGTTCATAGACATGTGGCCCGCTTTCATGCCGGGCATGTTATGCAGGCCATATACGGCTTGCATAGGAAAACGCTCAAATAAGCCATCATCTATCATGGCTTGGGCGCCAGCGCCATGTTCTTCATCAGGTTGAAAAATAAAATACACCGTGCCATCAAACTCACCGTGCTCGGCTAGTTCTTGGGCAGCACCTAATAACATGCTGGTATGGCCGTCATGGCCACAGGCATGCATATGGCCTTCATTTAAAGATTTATGGGCAAAATCGTTAAGCTCTTGGATAGCTAAGGCGTCCATATCGGCCCTTAAGCCAATGGCCTTGGTGGATGTGCCTTTAGTTAATTGTCCAACAATGCCTATACGTCCAATCCCTTCATGCACAACAAGACCAAACTCAGTAAGCTTTTGTATCACAAAAGCTGCGGTATCAAACACATCAAACTCAGTTTCTGGGTGTTGATGAAGGTGACGACGCCATCCTTGCATTTGATCTTTTGAAGCTTTAAGTAGTGTCGTCATGAGGATATTTTTGTTGGAAAAAGATGATGCTATGATGGCATATTTAACCGTTAGCCACTAGACCCACAGACTCGATTCCTGCGACGCCAGCGGCTAAATCATTGATTGACGTATCACCAGTTACACCAAGGGCTCCCAGAGTTTCTCCCAACGCATTTTGAATTAACACGCCACCAGGTACAGGCATTAACTTACCATCTAATGCAGCATTTGCAGTAATGGAAAAATAAGGTTGTGCTTCAGCCCTAGCCATTTGGGCGGTTCCAGAAATGCCTAACATGACAGACCCATAGGCTTTCGCTTGGGCAATAGCAAAGCGCCCTGGTGATGCACCATCTTGGCGTTCAAAAGCCTTTACATGGCCTCCTGTGTCCAACACCACTACTGATAAAGGATTCAAGCCAAGCGCATTACCTTCAACTATGGTGGCGTCAATAATGCGCTTTGAACAACTTAATGATAACTCAGTCATAACAGACTCCATATAATTGATTTATAAAGCGCATCATAGTTCAGTTTTTTTGTAGCTATTAGTCAGCAATCGACTAACTATGCTGTGAACCGTCGTGTTTTTTCATGCACACATTTTATTGGTCACGAATTTGGTCTAAAGTTTGATTAGGTGTCATGGCTTGTGGGTCTAGCTTTATGTGGATCAATGCTGGTTTTTTGGCTGCAATAGCGTCCGCCAATGCTTCAGAGAATTGATCACTATGAGTGACCTGAGTGGCAAACGCATTGTAGGCTTTGGCTAGGGCGCAAAAGTCTGGATTGACTAGGTCTGTGGTGCTTACACGGCTGGGAAAGTGACGCTCTTGGTGCATGCGAATGGTGCCATACATTCCATTGTCAATAACGAGCACGATCACCGCTGCATTGGCTTGGACTGCAGTGCCAAATTCTTGCATGGTCATTTGGAAGCATCCGTCGCCAGCAAAAGCCACCACAGTTTTTTGTGGAAAGGCTATTTTAGCGGCAACAGCAGCCGGTAAGCCGTAGCCCATAGAGCCACTTGTAGGCGCCAGTTGTGTGCCATATTCAGCAAACTTCCAAAAGCGGTGAATCCAGGTGGCATAATTTCCAGCACCATTGGTAATAATGGCGTCTAGGGGCAAGGTGGCTGCAAGGTGTGTGATGATGACCGGCATTTGCACATGCCCAGGGTGGGCTTTATCTGACACCCTAGACCAATGCTGGTAGTGAGTATGACATTGAGCAATGTGTTCTATACGCTGATGGGATATTTTAGCAGTTGGCGTCAATTCAGACAGGCCTTGTGCTAATGCTTTGGGACTAGCGTGAATAGCTAAATCTGCTCGATATACTCGACCTAACTCCTCTGCAGAGGCATGAATATGAATGAGCTTTTGCTTGGCGTCGTGCACGCCTAATAGCTCATAGTTTTGTGAGGGTACTTCTGAAAAGCGACCACCCATTAAAATCACTAGATCGGCGTTGGCTATGGTTGATTTTAATTGAGGATTTATACCCAAACCTACATCTCCAGCATAGTGAGGATGCCCATGATTAAATAACATTTGTCGCCTGAACGAACAGGCCACAGGAAGGTTAAAGCCTTCAGCAAAAGCTTCTATCTGGGATACTGAATCTTTACACCAACGGCTACCACCCAAAATGAGAATGGGCTTCTTTGCACTTTCAATCATCGTGGCCATTTGCTGTAAATCAGCTTGGCTAGGGTAGGTTTCTAAGACGTTAAAAGGCTTGATTTTAGTGCTCACAGCCGTGCCTGATAAAGTGTCTTCTGGTAACACTAATACCACAGGGCCAGGGCGGCCACTGGTAGCGACAGACCATGCTCGACTCACCATTTCAGTGATGCGCTCTGGGGAATCAATCTCTGCAACCCATTTAGCCATGGAGCCTAAATATTGGCCATAATCGACCTCTTGAAACGCTTCTCGATGACGTAGCTTGCTGTTTATTTGACCAATAAACAAAATCATTGGGGTAGAATCTTGCTGCGCCACATGAATACCAGCGCTAGCATTGGTAGCCCCAGGGCCTCGAGTCACAAAACAAATACCAGGGGTGCCATGAAGCTTACCCCAAGCTTCAGCCATCATTGCAGCCCCACCTTCTTGACGCGCACTAGTGGCATTAATGGGACTGTCGTGCAAAGCGTCAAGTACTTCTAAATAGCTTTCTCCTGGCACACAGAATAACTGCGTTACACCAAAGGCCTCTAGAGCATCAACTACCAGCTCACCACCAGATTTAATACATTGTGTCATAAAGATTGCCTTTTAAGGTTACAAACGCTGTAACGTTTTGTAATAAGCTTTTACTGCTACCAATCGACATAGCTGTTCATCTTGAAGTTGAAGAGCTTGTGCAGTTTCATGGGTAATTATAGCCTTGTTATTATCGTCAAATGAGACTGATGCTATAGTGCAGCGAAAATTTTCTAATTGTGTATTACTGATTAAAAATAATTCAGCATTGTCTTTAGTTTGGGCAATTTTAGTGTGAAATACAGCACTATTTTTCACGGAGCTCACATGGTTTAGTTGAGATTCAACCGTGGGGCCTGCATCAAAAATATCCACATAACCCATGTCTTGAAACCCTTCTTTCTCTAATAAGCGAAGTGCTGGGCGGGTTTTTTCATGAACATGACTAATAACAGCCTGAGCCTCTGGACTAAGCAGGTTCACATAAAGTGGGTATTTTGGCATCAACTCTGCAATGAATACTTTGTTGCCTAAGCCCACTAAATAGTCTGCTTGCTTAAACTCCATGGAGAAAAAATGCGTCCCTAACCAATGCCAAAAAGGGGAGTTACCGCTAGCATCATTTACCCCACGCATTTCTGCGATAACCTTGTTACCAAATCGTTGCGCAAACTGCGCCATAAACAAAAACCGACTCTTAGATAAAAGGCGTCCGTTAGTGCCACAACGATGGGCTTCTTGTAAAAATAAGGTACACACCTCAGCAGAGCCAGTGTAATGGTTGCACAAGGTGAGCACTTCCATTTTGTTGTGAACTTCTAAAGTAGGCGAGGCATGAACTACAGTTTGCCGATGGTAGTGATAAAGTGGCGCCCGCGTGCCCACACTCGCTTCAACAGCGGTGGTGCCAATCACTTCGCCAGTGAGCGTGTCTTCAAGCACAAACAAATACCCTTCGTCATAGGGCTGGGTAACCGCTTTTGAAAAAGAGGCAACAGAACGTGCAATTTTGGCATTGAGCACATCGCGATTAATGGGTAAGGAGGTAAAGCCTACACCAGAATCCACTGCTATTTGATACAAAGCGTCTTGGTCTTGCGGACCAATGGGACGAACAACCAACATAACGGTTTAGCCATCTGTAAGGAGTAATAGCCTATTATAAAGCGAGTAACCTATTCAAAGACAAGGTTTAACTTGCACATATGCGCCGTAAATCTTCGCAAACTTGTTTGTGTCCAGCACAAGGTAAATGATACAGCGCACCTTGGGCGATAATGTAGCCATTAATAGATTCAATTTCTGTGGCACGACCGGCTTGAACGTCTTGTAGCATGGACGATTTATTGAGTGCTGTTTGCTGCAAAATTCGCACTGCTGTATTTAATAAACCTTGGCCCATGGGCTCTATACCAAGGCGAGACATGACGTCTTGGGTTTCTAAGCATAACTGTTGAAGGCGAGGGCGACCTTGAGGATGATTCATTAATTCACCGTTAGTGCATTGGTAAATAGCTGTTAGGGCGTTAATAACGCTGTTAATGGCGAGTTTGTGCCACATGGGCGTGCGAATGTCTGTGTGCCACACCAAATCAACACTAGGTATGCTAGCTTGTGCTGGGTTGTTCTGGCAGGTTAATAAGCTTTGAATAGGCGAGGGTATTTGTGTGCTCAGTAAGTGTTCGCTAAAGCACCCTATTAAAGTGTCGCCAAAACCTGCCCGCACAACATCAAATGGCCCTTTTCGCCAGGCTCCATCGGTACTGATTGCGCAGTAGATATTTGCTTTGGGAAGCCTGCGTTGTAGAGTTTGAGCACTACCCATACCATTTTGCAACAATATAATGATGGCATCATCTGCTATAATTTTGCGCCAAGGCACTATAGCCGCTAAGGTGTCTTGGGCTTTGCAGCAAACCAACAGATGTTTTATTTTTGTAAGATTAGAGTTGCTTGGGGTAAGGTTACTTGGGATAAAGGCCACAGGTTGAGTGTGCGTATTACATTGTTGATCCCACACATTAATGCCACCTGCGCCAGTATATTGCTCAAGCTGAACTGTGTCTTTTAATAATAAAGTAACGGGCACGCCGCGCTCTATTAAAGCGCTAGCCCAAAGGCTGCCAATGGCACCGACACCACAAATGTGCCAAGGGTAGGATGATAGATGGGTCATGGGTTACAATATTACCATTAAGAGTTATCCCGTATATTAACAAAGGAATTTACTAATGCCATCATTTGATGTGGTTTCTGAGCTTGATAGTCATGAAGTGTCTAATGCCTTAGACCAAGCCAACCGTGAAGTGACTACGCGTTTCGACTTTAAGGGCACTAATGCTCGTTTTGAACAAGGTGAAGACCTTGTCACCATGTTTGCAGATGTAGAGTTTCAGTTGCAGCAAATGTTACCTATTTTGCATGAAAAACTCATTAAACGTGGTGTAGATATCCGCTGTTTAGAAGCTAAAGATCCAGAAACCACTAATATGAAAAGTCGCCAGATCATATTAATGCGCACAGGTTTGGACAAAGAATTAGCTAAAAAAGTAGTGAAGTTTTTAAAAGAGAAAAAAATTAAAGTGCAAAGCCAAGTGCAAGGCGACCAAGTGCGAGTGACAGGTAAAAAGCGTGACGACTTGCAAGAAGCCATAGCTTGCCTGCGCGAAGGTGAGTTTGATTTGCCTTTGCAGTTTAATAACTTTAGGGACTAATCCTTCATGAAGGCTGCGGCTATCTTTACCTGGCCTTCACATTTGCCTACCTAGCCAAATAACACCATGAGCTAATGAAATATGTCTAAACCTGTCAAGCTACTTAGTGTAGTAGTTGTTTGTGCTTGTGTATTGCTGGCAATAAATTTTGGTATGCGCGCATCCTTTGGCTTTTTTATGGGGCCTATCTCTAGCCACTTTGGTTATGGGCGTGAAGTTTTTGCTTTTTCCTTAGCTTTGCAAAATCTATGTTGGGGCTTGTTTGCACCTGCTGCTGGCGCTGTTGCTGATCGTTTTGGCACTACTAAAACCATTTATATAGGCTCAGTAGCTTATGCCTTGGGCTTGTATGTTACGGCAACAGCTGAAAACTATTGGGGGCTAAATATAGGTGCTGGAGTGCTAGTAGGCATGGGTATTGCTGGCACTGGTTTTGGTGTGGTTTTACCCGCTTTAGCTAGAATGGTGAGCGAAGAAAACAGAGGCTTGGCGTTAGGTTTAGGCACTGCTGCAGGTTCGGTTGGCCAGTTATTAGTGATCCCCCTTGCTCAAGAATTTATCACAGGCTACGGCTGGCAAATCACCTTAATGATATTGGCCGCAGGGTCTTTGTGTATGGTGTTGCTGTCTAGACCTTTCAAAGGTGATATAAGTCCTCCTGCAGTCAATGCTAATGCAAAAGATCAAACGATGTTGGAAGCGGTTAAAGAAGCCAGCGGACACTTGCATTACTGGTTATTGATCGCAGGGTTTTTTGTGTGTGGTTTTCAGTTAGCTTTTATTACTGTGCATATGCCTGCCTATTTGTCTGACCATGGTTTTGATACTCAAGTGGCCGTAATCAGTTTGTCACTCATAGGTTTGTTTAATATTTTTGGGTGCCTATTATTTGGCTCTTGGTCGGGTAAGTATTCTAAAAAAAATCTGCTAGGTATCATCTACTTATTTCGAGCGGTAGCCATTGCTGCTTTTATGCTAGCCCCTATCACCACCACAACGGTATATTTGTTTTCTATAGTGACAGGCTTTTTGTGGCTAGCAACTGTGCCACCTACGTCTGGCCTTGTGGCGCAAATGTTTGGCTTAAAACACATGGGCACCTTATACGGCATCGTCTTCTTAAATCACCAGCTGGGGTCTTTTTTAGGGGTCTGGATAGGCGGTTACTTGTATGACACCACAGGCAGCTATGACAATGTTTGGTGGTCAGCTGCGGCCATTGCCTTAGTGACTGCAGCTATTCATGTGGTCATAGATGAAAGGCCTGTAAAGCGCTTGAGGAACGTTAATACACCAAGCCCAGTAACGCCTTAATTACTGATCTCGTTGTATTTTCTTTTGTTGGGCCTTAGCTTCGCGACGGGCAGCAATGGTGTCTATGGCATCCGCACCCATATGGGCTTCACCGCGCTGTTTGGCTAGTTGCATCTGGTGTTGACGTTCTTTAAAACGTTCTCTTTGCTGGGGGGTATGTTGGTCAAAACAGTGTGGGCAGCTAATGCCTTCTATATACTTATCGCTGGCTTGCTCTTCTTTAGTGATGGGCAGCCTGCAAGCATGACACTGGTCGTATTGACCTTTTTCTAGCTGGTGGTTTACCGTCACCCGGTCATCAAAGACAAAACATTCACCTTGCCAAAGTGTCTGCTCTTCTGGCACTTCTTCTAAGTATTTTAAAATGCCACCTTGTAAGTGATATACCTCATCAAACCCTTGTTCCTTTAAGTAGGCTGTTGATTTTTCACAACGAATACCGCCGGTGCAAAACATGGCCACTTTTTTGTTAGCTTTAGGGTCTAAGTTGTCACTGACATACTGTGGAAATTCACGAAAATTAGTGGTGTTTGGGTTTAATGCGCCTTTAAAAGTGCCCACTTTTACTTCGTAATCATTGCGTGTGTCTACTAACACGACATCTGGGTCTGATATAAGGGCGTTCCAGTCTTGGGGCTTCACGTAAGTACCCACCACTTGCTTAGGGTCTATGCCTTCCACACCCATGGTGACGATTTCTTTTTTTAGTTTTACTTTAATACGGTTAAACGGATTACTTGTTTCAAAGGACTCTTTGGTAACAATATGGCCAAGACGGCTATCTTTTGCTAACCAAGCCATTAATGCATCAATACCTTTGCGGTTAGCGGCTACAGTGCCATTAATGCCTTCTGAGGCCAAAAGTAAAGTGCCACGGATATTGTTGTATTCCATTACTTTTAGTAAGGGTTGGCGCAGGTCTTGAAATTTTTCTAGGGTGACAAATTTATAAAGTGCACAAACAACAATTTGAGAGGGGTCTTGGGTCATGGAAAATCCTTAGCGAGCCGAAACGTAAATCCGGAGCTTTAGAAGCATTTGCATCTGTATTGCAAAAACCTCAGTTTAAGTAAAGGCGCCATTTTACTTGATAAGTAGGGTGTCTTTCAAATGTTAACAACCAAATATTAAAAGCTGGTTAGTGAATGACGGCGTTGTTTTTAGGCTGTACTAGCGCCAAGCCCGTCAACATGAAGCCAAGGGCCAGCCATATCAGAGGACCATGCCTTTCACCAAGAATGATAATACCCAAAAATACACCTGATAAGGTCACAATATAAGCCACTTGGCTGGCAAACACTGCACCTGTTCTGCCTACTAACCAAATGTAGCCGGTATAAGTGATGACGTGTAGCAGGCTATTCACCAAAATAGCCCACTCTACAGAAGTCCATGTTTGAGTTAAATCCACCCATGAGCCGGTGGCCAAAGTGATAGGGGTGCAGATGATTAAACCAATAATAGACGCCCCTTGTAGCGTGGTTAGCGCATCAATTTTTGGTGGGGTATTGTGGGCAAGGTAACTGCCTTCTACGCCATAAAAAAACGGCGCTACCAAAGCTAAGAGCATAAAAAAGCCAACACCTTGATGAGTAAAGTCTGCTTTTGGCCCAAGCACTAACATGATGGCTATGGCACCCAAACCTATACCTAGCATGCGAATGCCGTTGAAACGCTCACTTTTAATCACTAAAGCAACTATTAGAGCAAACATAGGCACCGTAGCGATGCCTATGGACAACAACCCTGCGGGCAAATGCGCAGCAGCGATATAGGTGAAAGTGTTAGGCACGAGGGTGCCTATTAAAGCCACTACGGTGTAAAAACGTATATGCAACCAACTCATAGGTAAGGGCGCACGTTTCAAGCGAGCCACAAAACTAAGTAACACTGCACCTAATAACAATTGCCAAAAAATAAGGCCTAACGCCTGATGTCCAGTGGAAACCACATGTTTAGTAATAACAATGGTGCTGCCCCATACACTGCCTA
>DKMQ01000012.1:0-1095 GCA_002470565.1 Oceanospirillaceae bacterium UBA7410
ATAGGATAACCATCCCCGTAGCTTTCGCCAATACTGCCAGCAGCCCACCCACCTATCTGATCTACAATGTCTTTGGCACACTCAATGGCCCTTAGGCGGTCACGCATTGAGTGTCTAAAAGAATGTATGACGCAACCCTTAGGAGCATGTGTTCTTAGCCACTTGTTGAGAGCTGCACTTGCTGAATTAGAGTTGGCCTTGCCTAGCTTTGTATATCGTGGGAAAAGGAACTCACTAGTTGAGTGTTTCACAGCTTGTGAAGCTGCCCACAGAGCTTCGCCAACAAGAGGTATGGTTCTTTCACTTGATGTGGTCTTGAGCCTTCGAGTTTCGTTTGGGCGAATGTGTACGCATGGTATTTTAGCATCTAATTCAATATCAGCCACCTTGAGTCCACATGCCTCTCCAAGCCTCATTCCTGTGTCGCTGATTAGGGATACCAGCCAGCGAAGATCATCGTCATGTCTGCGACATAGCTTTTGAATCTTTATTAATGAGTCCTCAGGGAAAGGTGTTCGCTTTTTAGCGTTAACTTCTTCAGGCATGTAGGTGCCAGCAAATGGATTCGTAGCTCGAAGCCCATGTTCTTTTAGCGTTAAGTTAACGATTGAGCGAACTGAGGAGAAGATACGTTTGACTGAGCTTACAGTTAGGCTTCTGGCGAGTAGTGCATCTCTGAAGCTTGCACCATCAGTAGTTGTGTACTCTCCAAGGTCTTTGTTTCCGATGACATCAATTGCATACTCGATGTTTCGTTCAGCAATCCTATGGAATATGGAGCTTTTGTCGTGACCTTTAAGCTTTAAGTAATTATCTCGCGCATCGAGTAAGTCGAAGCCACAACCATCAAAATCAACAGATAACTGTGGCTTTTTAGTTTGCTTAATAATGCTATTGGTTATTTCCTGCACTCTAATAGCGCTCCAGTGGTTTTCTAACTGAATGCTGACCTGTTGCGAACCTCTTAAGGCTGCTCGTTTAGAGTGAGTGCGAAGGCTTACTACAATACGTTTGGACTTATATTGTCCACGCATATCCAATGGGACTCTGCGAGAGTAATAGTAGGTGTGTTTTTGGAGTACGATATAAGAGTAT
>DKMQ01000012.1:1149-25272 GCA_002470565.1 Oceanospirillaceae bacterium UBA7410
TGGTACCAGTGCCCGGACTCGAACCGGGACGCCGCGAAGCAACGGATTTTGAATCCGTCGTGTATACCAATTTCACCACACTGGCACATTGAGGAGCGAATTATACAGAGTTCTTCTTTAGCGTCAACGAATGAGCAGCTATTTGTTGGGTTTTAACAAAATAACCAAGCGATGAGTGAGTTCTATGGAAGATAAACCCGAAAGGGGTTCTTTAAGGGCAAAAATAAGCGCCAAATACGCCTGTGCGGCGACAATCTATTTTGTTATTATGATGGCCCCAATTACTTAGGCCTTGGGATTCTCTTCAGAGTCCCCATTAAGATTCCATGCAAGTTTCAGAATTCAATTTCCACCTTCCTAACGAGCTCATCGCTCGCTATCCAACACCTGATCGCACGGCAAGTCGTTTGATGCAGCTTAATGGCGAGTCGGGCGTGCTTACTCACGGTGGTTTTACGGATTTACTAGATTTTCTTCAAGCAGGTGATTTGCTAGTATTAAATAATACCAAGGTGATCCCTGCGCGCTTATTTGGTGCTAAAGAATCGGGTGGTAAGATTGAGGTTTTGGTGGAACGGTTGTTGGGAGAGCGCCACTTTTTAGCCCATGTGCGCTCAAGTAAGTCGCCTAAAGAAGGTGCTCGATTGTTATTGGAAGGTGAGGTGTGGGCCACTATGGTCGCGCGTCACGACAAACTATTTGAGCTTATGCTTGATGAAGGCGAGGCTGCATTGGATGTGTTACAGCGTTTAGGCCATATGCCATTGCCGCCCTATATAGATCGCCCAGATGACACTGCAGATCGTGAGCGTTATCAAACTGTATTTGGTGAGCATCACGGTGCGGTAGCAGCACCCACTGCAGGCTTGCATTTTGATCAGCCACTATTAGATGCCATCGCTGCTAAGGGAGTTAATTTCGCTTATATTACGCTGCATGTTGGGGCGGGTACTTTTCAGCCAGTTAAAGTTGAGCGAATTGAAGACCACCATATGCATGGTGAGTTAGTGGAAGTTAGTGCTGCAGTTGTAGATGCGGTGAAAACCACACGCGAAAGTGGTGGGCGAGTAGTTGCTGTAGGCACAACTTGCGTTAGATCATTAGAAAGTGCCAGTGTAGATGGCCAGATCAAGCCTTTTAATGGTGAGACACATATATTTATTTACCCAGGTTACAGTTTCAAAAGTGTTGACGCCTTGGTAACCAATTTCCACTTATCTGAATCTACCTTGCTAATGCTAGTGAGTGCGTTTGCGGGTAAGGACAATGTGATGAATGCTTATGCCCAAGCCATTGAGCGAAGCTATCGTTTTTTTAGTTATGGTGACGCAATGTTAGTGACACCAAATTCTTCTGCTTTGGAGCGGACATGAGTCGTAGTTGTTTTATGAAATTTGAGCGGTTGTCCCAAAGTGGTCAAGCGCGTCGTGGCAGATTGACCTTTCCTCGTGGTTCTGTGGAAACGCCATGCTTTATGCCCGTGGGTACCTATGGCACGGTAAAAGGTATGTTGCCTAGAGATATCGAAGCTACAGGGGCGGAAATTATTCTAGGTAATACCTTTCATCTGATGCTAAGGCCAGGTACTGAAGTAATAAAGTTACATGGAGATTTGCACAATTTTGCTCAGTGGCAAAAACCGATCCTTACAGATTCAGGTGGGTTTCAAGTATTTAGCTTGGGCGCTGCAATTAACGAAGAAGGTGTTAAATTTCAGTCTCCAGTCAATGGCGATACGGTGTATATGACCCCCGAGTCCTCTATGCAAGTGCAGCAAGAATTAGGCTCAGATGTGGTGATGATTTTTGACGAGTGCACCCCTTACCCAGCTACAGAAGAAGAAGCTGCTACGTCAATGCGCCGTTCAATGCGCTGGGCTAGGCGGAGTAAAGACGCACACGGGCAAAGCCCATCGGCGCTATTTGGCATAGTGCAAGGTGGTATGTATGAGCATTTAAGAGACGAGTCTTTGAAGGGGCTTGCTGACATGGACTTTGATGGTTTTGCTATTGGTGGTTTATCTGTGGGCGAGCCCAAGGATGATATGCTGCGAGTGCTTGCCCATACGGCGCCTAAATTGCCAGCTGATAAGCCTCGTTACTTGATGGGTGTGGGCAAGCCAGAAGACTTGGTTGAAGGTGTAAGGCGTGGTGTAGATATGTTTGATTGCGTTATGCCTACCCGCAATGCACGCAATGGACATCTATTTATTACCGACGGTGTGGTTAAAATTCGTAACGCTGTGCACAAAACAGATACTAGCCCGCTAGATAAAGAATGTGATTGCTATACCTGTAGTAACTTTTCTCGGGCCTATTTATATCATTTAGACAAGTGTCGTGAAATGTTAGGTGCTCAGCTAAATACTATTCACAATCTACATTACTATCAAAGGCTAATGGCAGGATTGCGTGCGGCACTGGAAGCGGGTACATTGGACGACTTTGTCGATGATTTTTATAGCAAGCGTGGTTTAACCACTCCTGCTTTGAATTAATAATTTTTTTTTAGTTAATACTATTGGAGTTAATATGAGTTTTTTTATTGAACCTGCCATGGCCGAAGGCGCAGCTGCGCCAGGTGGTGATACCAGTTCTCTTGTGATTATGATGGTGATTTTTGCTGCTGTATTTTATTTCATGATTTGGCGCCCACAAGCCAAGCGTACCAAAGACCACAAAAACCTAATGGGTGGTTTGTCTAAGGGTGATGAAGTAGTAACTAACGGCGGTATGATCGGTAAGATCGCTAAAGTAAGTGACGACTTTGTGACGATCACCTTAGCTGATGGCGTAGACTCACATTTTCAAAAAGCCGCAGTGGCTTCTGTGTTGCCAAAAGGCACCATTAAGTCTATCTAACTTAGTAATGTAAAAGCCTTGGTGTGTTTGGTTGTGTTTGACCTATGGTAAGGCTTTTTTTATGACTCGTTTTTCAAGGAAAGCCTGTGTTAAATCGTTATCCCTTATGGAAAAGCCTCCTCATTATTGTAGGCTTGGCTCTTGGTGGTCTTTATGCGCTGCCAAACTTATATCCAGATGATCTGGCTATACAAATATCTGGAGCAAGAAGTGCCACAGTCATTGATGAGCAGGTGCTTGATCAAGCAACGCAAGCTTTAGAGCAGGCAGGCTTAAGTGCCACGGGGATAGAGCTGACGGCTAAAAACGTACTCGTACGCGTGGCAGATTCTGAGTCTCAATTACGTGCTAAAGCAATATTGAGCGATGCCTTGGGAAATAACTACCTTACTGCATTAAACCTAGCCCCTACCACACCAGATTGGTTAACCAATGTAGGTGCAGGGCCTATGAAACTAGGTTTAGACTTACGTGGTGGCGTTCACTTTTTACTTGAAGTGGATATGGTGCAGGCAGTTGCTCAGCGCTTAGATGTGTATGTTAGTGAAATAAAAAGCACTTTGCGCACTGAAAAACTACGTTATCGTTCAGTGTCTCACGAAGACGATGGCAGCTTGCGAATAAAGTTTGTAGAGGCTCAAGTGCGAGATCAAGCGCGCGCTCAGCTTAAATCGGATTACAGTGAGTTTTTGATGAGCTCCGAAGACGAAGGCGACTCATACTACCTTTTGGTTAGCCTTAATGAATCCACTGTTCGTGAAATCGAAAATTATGCAGTAAACCAAAACTTAACAACCTTACGCAACCGTGTAAACGAATTAGGTGTGGCTGAGCCTTTAGTGCAGCGCCAAGGCCGCAACCGCATTGTTGTGCAACTTCCTGGTGTGCAAGATACAGCTGCAGCAAAGCGTGTGCTAGGTGCCACAGCTAATCTTGAGTTTCGTTTAGAAGCTAAGCCAGGCGCTGCTCGTGTTTCCACTGAAGAGTTTACTTTTAGGTCTAACCCTGAGCGTAAAGCAACCTTAGAAAAAGGCCTCATTATTAGTGGCACAAGTGTTTCTAACGCTCAGTCTAACTTTGACGAAACAGGTTCATCTCAGGTGAACATCGACCTTGATAGTCAGGGTGGAAAGTTAATGAATCGAGTCACACGAAACGCGGTTAAAAGGCGTATGGCTGTGGTTTTTGTAGAGCATAAATCACGCATTAAGATAGTAGAAGTGGATGGTCAGCTCGTAGATAAACGCCACTCCTACGTAGAAAAAAGCATTATTTCGTTGGCCACTATCCAAACGGCATTAGGTAATAGCTTTCGTATTACTGGGCTAGATGGTGCGGGGGAAGCCTCTGAGCTTGCTTTGTTATTGCGCGCTGGTTCATTGGCAGCTCCCATGTACTTTGTGGAAGAGCGTACCGTAGGGCCAAGCTTGGGTCAGGAAAACATAGATCTTGGTTTGACCTCAGTCCAAATTGGTTTAGCTTTTGTTGTATTGTTCATGATGGCTTTTTATGGCGTCTTTGGTGTGATCGCAAACGTAGCGCTGGCCTTTAACTTGCTGTTAGTAGCAGCTGTCATGTCTTTGTTAGGCTTTACCTTATCACTGCCTGGTATTGCAGGTGTGGTGCTTACAGTAGGTATGGCGGTAGATGCCAATGTGCTCATTTTCTCTCGTATTAAAGAAGAGTTAAAAGCCGGTATGCCTGCACAGTCAGCTATTCATGCTGGTTATGAAAGGGCGTTCAGCACTATTTTTGATGCCAACATTACCACCTTGTTAGTGGCAGTTATTTTGTATGCCGTAGGTACTGGCCCAGTTAAAGGTTTCGCAGTTACCTTGTCTATAGGCATAGTGACCTCGATGTTTACTGCCATTATGGTGAGTCGTGCAATGGTTAATGCTGTGTATGGTGGCAAAAAAATCACGGATATTAAAATATGGCCTTTGTTTATGGGAGCAGGTAAATGAGCGACATGAAGATTATTAACTTTATGGCCCTTAGAAAAATGGCAGGCGCTTTATCTATTGCCCTTGTTTTATCTGCCATCGTTTCATTGGCGGTCAATCAACTTCAGTTTGGTTTGGACTTTACTGGAGGCACGCTAATTGAAGTGGGCTACGAACAGCCTCCTAGTTTGGTAGATGTGCGTGTTCAGCTTGAAACTGCTGGTTTTGATGGCGCAGTAGTGCAAAATTTTGGCTCTGAAAAAGATGTTTTAGTGCGTCTTAGCCAAACCTTTAACGACAAGGTAGGTGAGCAGGTGCTTGCTGCTTTGCAGTCTGCTTCAAGCACGCCTATTGAGCTTAGGCGTTCTGAGTACGTTGGTGGCCAAGTGGGCGAAGAGCTTACTGAGCAAGGTGGTTTAGGTATGCTGCTAGCTTTGGCCATTGTGATGATTTATGTGGCCCTGCGTTTTCAGATCAAATTTTCTGTAGGTGCAGTGGTGGCTTTGATTCATGACGTACTGATCGTATTGGGTATCTTCTCAATATTTAAGCTAGATTTTGACCTGACTGTGTTGGCCGCCATTTTAGCGGTGATTGGTTATTCATTGAATGACACGATTGTAGTGTCTGACAGAATCAGAGAAAACTTTCGCAAGTTGCGCAAGGCCACTTCTGTAGAAGTTATTAACGAGTCATTAACGCAAACGCTAGGTCGAACCTTAGTGACTTCTATCACTACTTTGTTGGTGTTGATGGCATTGCTAGTGTTTGGTGGCGAATTAATACACGGCTTTGCGCTAGCCTTAACTATCGGTGTTTTGGTAGGAACCTACTCATCTATTTATGTGGCAGCAAACGTATTGTTGATGCTTGGTATTAGCCACGAAGACCTGATTATTCCGCCTAAAGAGGAAGTCATCGAAGGGGAAGGGTTTGAAGAAGGTGAGGGTTTTGAGCAGGATGAAGAAGACCTGGAGCGCCCTTAAGCTACCATTTAACTCTTACTGTTGCGCAGCTTAGCTGTTGCAGCAGTAAGGGTTAAGGTCTGAATTAAGGGTTATACTAAGCGCTATGCACCGTTTTAAGCATGAGCTTAAGCAATTTAGTATTAGCGCAAACTAGCTCTCCTTTATTCATTGGTGAGCCTCCATTAAAGTCAGCGGCCAAAGCGCCAGCTTCCAAAATCAACAATAAACCTGCGTCAGCAGTCTCATCTAAACTGGTGTGCCATAAGGCATCTAAGCGCCCCGCAGCAGTATAAGCAAGTGCCATATTGACACTCAGTTGAGCATAATTGGTAGCGCCTTGGCTAAACAGGTTGCGAGAGATTGCTTGGCCACGATCAAAATCTGTTAGATCTTCACGGTTTTTGTTACCGCCGCCAAATATTTGAGCGCCACTAAGGGTTGCACGTTTGCTTGCGCGTATGCGGCGGCCATTAAGCTGTGCTCCACGTCCTTTGCTGGCACAAAATTCTTCACCACTAGATGGGCAAATGATGATTGAATGAGCCAATTTTCCTTCTTCGTAGCAGACCATGGTCAAAGTGAACATAGGTAGACTATGGGCATATTGATCAAGGCCGTCGATAGCACTGATGTGCCAAATTTTGCTTGGTGGTTCAGCAGGCGGATTCATCTCTCCTGCAACAGCACCAATAATCCCTTGTTCTGGGTGAGCTTTATGTATTTCGTAGGCAATTGTGCGTTCTGCACCTTCAAACTGCTTAAGCAGGTGGGCTTCCAGCTCCTGGCCTTCTTCGTGAATAACATCAAGCCGTTCCATTGACCTGATGAGTTGTTCGCTAGCGATACGCGCGGCACGCAGGCCAATATTAATTAGCGGAAGCATGAGAGAATTACCTTAAAGTTTATAAAGAACGGGACGCAAATGCGTCGAAGGCGGGAAGTATAGCAAAAAAGTCAGAAAAAAACCCAGTTACAGCTGTAGATTTGCGTTCTAACCACGACAAAATTATTGAATATCGCTATTATTGCGTCTTCTAAATTCATTCACTCTTTAGGTTAGTAGCTTTCATGCAAAATTTAATGGCCAACGCCCGCATTGTCTTGGTAAATACGTCACACCCTGGCAATATTGGCGGCGCAGCCCGGGCCATGAAAAACATGGGTATTCATAATTTAGTCTTGGTGGAGCCACGAGATTTTCCTAGTGGTAAAGCGGATGCACGTTCCGCTGGAGCTCAAGATGTATTGGAAGATGCACTAGTGGTTGACACCTTAGCTGAAGCTATCCAAGGGTGTGCATTAGTGGTGGGCACTAGTGCTCGCAGTCGAAATATCCCATGGCCTTTATTAGACCCTAGAGAAACAGCTGCCCAAGCTTTGGCTGAGTTGCCCAAGCATCAGGTCGCCTTTGTGTTCGGGCGTGAAGATCGGGGCCTTACAAATGAAGAGCTTCATCTTTGTAATTTTCACGTGCATATTCCTTCACATGAAGAGTTTAGCTCACTAAATTTAGCGGCAGCAGTGCAGGTGATCACCTATGAATTACGCATGGCTCTATTGGCAGCTAACGAAGGCGATACACCTAAGCCTATTTGGGGTACTCAGTGGGATGAAGAGCTGGCCACTAATGACCAAATGGAAAAGCTATTTGAGCATATGGCGCAGACTTTAATAGAGGTTGAATTTTTAGACCCAGAAAGTCCGCGTCAACTAATGGCCAGGTTGAGGCGCCTGTATGTGCGAGCCCGTATGGACCGCATTGAACATAATATTATGCGAGGCATCTTAACTGCTATACAGCGCACGTTGAAAAAGCTGCGTTAATCGCCATATATTGTATATTGATAAAGCTTTGCCACACTAATTCAGGATTAAGCTCATGTTTAGACATCTCAAAGAAGATATCGCTTCCGTTTTTCACCGTGATCCGGCGGCTCGAAATTTTGTAGAAGTTCTCACCTGCTACCCTGGCTTGCACGCTTTGTTAATGCATCGTATCGCTCATAGTTTTTGGAACCTTGGCTTAAAGTGGCTTGCGCGATTTTTGTCCACTATTACGCGATGGTTAACGGGAATTGAAATCCATCCAGGGGCTCAAATAGGCAATCGCTTTTTTATTGACCATGGCATGGGTGTAGTGATCGGTGAAACTGCAATTATCGGAGATGATGTTACTTTGTATCATGGCGTCACTTTAGGTGGCACAACATGGGACAAAGGCAAGCGTCATCCTACGTTGCAAGATGGTGTGGTAGTTGGTGCTGGAGCAAAAATATTAGGTCCGTTTGAGGTGGGTAAAAATGCTCGTGTAGGCTCTAATGCGGTGGTCACTAAGCCTGTGCCAGCCAACGCCACTGTTGTGGGCATTCCTGGTCGTATTATCGAACAGCCAAGTGAGGCGCAGCAAAAGCTGCGCAAAGATATGGCAGATAAATTTGATGCCTACGGAATGAGCTCGGATTTGCCAGATCCTGTGGCTAAATCTTTATCAGCCATACTGGATCATATGCACGCAGTGGATAGGAAATTACATTGCATGGCGGCTAAAATGAAAGAGTTAGACGCCAGTTTTGTAGACGAAAATTTACCAGAGTTGAATGTTACAGACTTTGAGTCTGCGGTGGATCCATGTGCCTCTGAAAGCTAGTAAAGCTAGCTTTTAATGGTCTCAGTTAATACTTGACTAATTTAGTCAGGTTTTAGTAAAATGGTACTAAGTAGAAAGCAAAGGTTCTCAGATGAAGCTCACCACTAAAGGCCGTTATGCAGTGACAGCGATGTTAGATCTTGCTATTCATGCATCAGATAAGCCTATAAGTTTGGCTGACATATCAGAGCGTCAAGTCATCTCGTTATCGTATTTAGAGCAGTTGTTCTCTAAGTTGCGCCGCAAAGGTTTGGTGCAAAGTGTAAGAGGTCCGGGTGGCGGCTATTGTCTTAGCCGAGACGCTGACGTTATTTTTGTGGCACAAGTAATTGATGCGGTTAACGAAGCGGTTGATGCCACCGGCTGTAGAGGTACAGAAAATTGTCAGGCTGGAAATAAGTGTTTGACGCACCATTTGTGGACCGACTTGAGTAACCAGATACACTTATTTTTAAGTGGTATTAGTCTGGCAGATTTGGTGAGTCAGGGGCAAATGGAAGCCAGCCCAAGGCTTCTTTCTGGACAAGCTAATACTGCCGAATTTCTAAATTTTGTAAATGAGTGATTGCCACTCATCTGTTTTACGATTGATTAACAGCTGTTTCTAACAGCGGAGAATATACATGAAATTGCCTATTTTTTTGGACTACTCAGCAACGACACCGGTAGATCCAAGGGTTGCTAAGCTGATGTGTGATTGTTTGACCCAAGAGGGTAACTTTGGTAATCCAGCCTCACGTTCTCATATATATGGATGGCAGGCAGAAGAAGCTGTAGAAAATGCTCGTCGCCAGGTTGCTGATTTAATTAAAGCTGATCCTCGAGAAATTGTTTGGACTTCTGGTGCTACAGAATCAAATAACCTTGCCATTAAGGGCGTGGCTCACTTCTACCATAAAAAAGGTAAGCATATAATTACTTCAAAAATCGAGCATAAGGCGGTCTTAGATACTTGTCGTCAGCTTGAGCGTGAAGGTTTTGAAGTCACTTATTTAGACCCAACAACAGATGGTTTGATAAGTGCGCAACAGGTTGCAGATGCCTTACGCGAAGACACAATTTTAGTTTCATTGATGCATGTAAACAATGAAATTGGCGTAATTACAGATATTGCGGCTATTGCAGAAGTCACTCGTGCAAATAAAGTATTGTTCCATGTTGATGCAGCTCAAAGCACTGGCAAAATAGAAATTGATCTCACTGCAGCAAAAGTTGACCTAATGTCTTTTTCTGCCCATAAAACCTATGGGCCCAAGGGTGTTGGTGCTTTGTATGTGAGTCGCAAGCCACGAGTTCGCTTAGAAGCTCAGATTCATGGTGGCGGCCACGAACGTGGTATGCGTTCTGGCACCCTAGCTACTCATCAAATTGTTGGAATGGGTGCTGCATTTGCTATTGCGCAAGAAGAAATGGAGACAGACAATGCTCGCATTAAACGTTTAAGTCAGCGTTTGTGGGATGGTGTTAAGGACATGGAAGAAGTATACATGAACGGCCATCCAACACAGCGAGTGCCTGGTAATGCAAACATAAGCTTTAACTTCGTAGAGGGTGAATCTCTGCTCATGTCGTTACGTGAGCTAGCCGTCTCTTCTGGCTCTGCATGTACTTCTGCTAGTTTAGAGCCATCTTATGTCTTGCGCGCTTTGGGCATGAATGATGAATTGGCTCATAGCTCTATTCGTTTTAGTATCGGACGCTTCACTACAGAAGAAGACATTGATCAAGCCATTGAGTTATCTCTTAATGCGGTCAATAAGTTGCGCGCATTGTCACCTTTATGGGATATGTTCAAAGACGGTATTGATTTAGACACGGTGCAGTGGGCTGCGCACTAAATCAGTAGCAGTTAACGCATTTAACATAGCAGTGGTCTACCACTGCTAGTACATACAATAGATTGAGAGGATAAGCACATGGCATATAGCGAACAGGTTCTTGACCATTATGAAAATCCACGTAACGTGGGAAAGATGGACGAAAAAGATGCACACGTAGGCACGGGTATGGTTGGAGCGCCTGCATGTGGTGACGTAATGCGCCTGCAGATTAAAGTGAATGACGAAGGTGTCATTGAAGATGCTAAGTTTAAAACTTATGGATGTGGCTCTGCTATAGCGTCAAGTTCATTAGTTACTGAATGGATGAAGGGCATGACGTTGGACCAAGCTGGAGAAATTCGTAATTCGAATATCTCTGAAGAGTTGGCTTTGCCACCAGTAAAAATTCATTGTTCTGTACTTGCTGAAGATGCGATTAAAGCTGCAATTCACGATTACAAGAGCAAACAGTAACGCCTGGGCGTTATTAAGTCTCCATAAGAGGAAGCCATCATGGCGATTACCATTACACAGGCAGCCGCCGACCACGTCACTAATTATTTAGTGAATCGTGGCGAAGGGCAGGGCGTGCGTTTGGGTGTCCGTACCACGGGTTGCTCAGGCATGGCTTACATTCTAGAGTTTGTCGACAAAATTTCTGCAGATGACGCCATTTTTGACAGCAAAGGCGTGAAAGTGGTGATTGACCCAAAAAGTTTGTTGTATTTAGACGGTACTGAGCTGGATTATGCTAAAGAAGGTCTTAATGAAGGTTTTCAATTCAACAACCCCAACTCTAAAAGTGAGTGTGGTTGTGGTGAAAGTTTTAACGTTTAGACAGTCTTTGGTGCTTTAGAACAATGAATATTACTCAAGATTACTTCTCTTGTTATGGCTTGCCTTGTAGCTTTATTGTAGATGTTGTGGCGTTACGAAAGCTGCATCATAGCTTGCAGCATCAGCATCATCCAGACCGTTTTGTATCTGCGCCTGACAGTAAGCAAAGAAGAGCCGTGCAGATTACTACTTATTTAAATCAAGCCTATGCAACCTTGAGTGAGCCGCTAAAGCGCGGTATATATCTTCTGCAGCTTGAGGGTATGGATCCGTTAGCCCCCACCAATACCCAAATGCCTATGGATTTTTTGCTGCAACAAATTGAGTTGCGAGAGTCCTTAGATGATATACATTCAGCACAAGACCCAGAATCGAAAATTGACTCCATGTCAGCTTTGCTCACGCATCAGGCGAGTCAGTTAGAAAGTGAGTTTGCACAAGCTTATCAAGCATCAGATTTATCAGTTGCAGAAACAGCAGTACGTAAGCTCCAATTTATCGTTAAGTTACAGCAGCAATTAGACGCCCTTGAAGGCGTGTTGCTCGATTAAGGAATTCATAGATGGCCTTGTTGCAAATTGCAGAGCCTGGCCAAAGCGCCAAACCTCATCAGCGCAAACTCGCTGTTGGCATAGATCTGGGCACCACTCATTCATTAGTGGCTAGTGTTCGTAGTGGCCAAGCAGAAACCTTGCCCAATAGCCTAGGAGAGCACTTACTGCCTTCTGTGGTGCGCTACTTAGCTGACGATGCGCCTCAGGTTGGTACTAAAGCCCAAGCTCATTTAGTGAATGATGCTGCTAATACGGTGATGTCTGTTAAGCGGTTAATGGGCCGTGGTATTGAAGATGTGAAGCGTTTTGGCGAAAACATGCCCTACCTCTTTGAAGCATGTGATCAGGGTATGCCTTTCATTTCTACTGTGTCTGGCCTAAAAAGCCCAGTGCAAGTATCAGCTGATATTTTGCGAGCATTAGTGCAGCGTGCGCAGAGTAGTTTGGGTGGTGAGTTGGTTGGAGCTGTCATTACAGTACCTGCTTATTTTGATGATGCTCAGCGCCAAGCCACCAAAGATGCTGCCCAATTGGCTGGAATTCAGGTGTTGCGCTTACTCAATGAGCCTACAGCTGCTGCAGTAGCTTATGGTCTGGAACACAATCAACAAGACCAAGGCACTGTAGCTGTGTTTGATCTGGGTGGTGGCACGTTTGATATTTCCATACTGCGTATGGAGCAGGGTGTATTTGAAGTGTTGGCAACTGGCGGCGATTCGGCACTAGGTGGAGATGACTTTGACCAAGCGCTCGCTGAATGGATGCGCCAAGAGCGTCAGATTCCATCTCAGCTAGATTTAGCTCAGCAGCGTTTTTTACTGCGCTTGGCTCGCACTGCAAAAGAGCTTTTGAGTGAAGTGGAAACGGCTCAGTTATGTTTTGAAGGTTGGCCAGGTGAGCAGGTTTATGCTGAGCTTGTGCTGACTCGTGAGCAAATGAATGCGCTGCTTAATCCTATTGTAGATAAAGCTATAAGAGCGACTAAACGCGCTTTACGTGATGCTAAAGTTGCTCTTGGTGATGTTTCTAGAGTAGTTATGGTGGGCGGTTCAACACGCAGTTTACTTGTGCAGGAACGAGTATCTGATCTTTTTGGTCAGCCTTTACTCAATGATATTGACCCAGATAGAGTTGTCGCTTTAGGCGCTGCTCGACAAGCGGATGTGTTGGCAGGTAATCAAAGTGGCGATGAGCTTTTGTTGCTTGATGTTCTGCCTTTATCGCTTGGCTTGGAAACGATGGGCGGCCTAGTTGAGCGAGTTATTGACCGTAATACGCCTATTCCTGTGGCTCGCGCTCAAGAGTTTACCACCTATCAAGATGGTCAAACTGCCATGGCTATTCATGTTTTGCAAGGGGAGCGCGAACTAGTGCAAGATTGTCGATCGCTATCTCGTTTTGAGTTACGTGGTATTCCGGCAATGGCTGCTGGCGCTGCTAAGGTTCGAGTGACCTTTCAGGTGGATGCGGATGGGTTGCTAGAAGTTAGTGCTAGAGAATTAACCTCTGGAGTTGCTGCATCAGTGCAGGTTAAGCCGTCCTTCGGTTTGTCTGATGTGCAGATTGCAGACATGATTAAAGCAAGCTGGAGCAACGTAGAAGATGATCGTAGTGCCCGTAGTCTGCGCGAGCAGCAGGTTGAGGCAGATCGACTGGTTGAAGCTGTTGCTATTGCTCTTGCAGAAGATGGTGAGCGCTTACTGACAAGCAAAGAGCTGCAAACTATAGAAGAGCAAATGGCGCAACTGGTATTGGTTCGTAATGGCCAAGATCATCATGCCATTGCTAAACAAATTGAAATCATGGCTAAGGCCAGTGATACCTATGCAGCAATGCGTATGGATGACAGTATTAAACGTGCCCTTGCGGGTAAAGCTGTAGATCAGCTGTAACGCAGCTGGCCATAACAGCCACTAGCCTAGGAGCTAACTTAAATGCCACAAATTATTATTCTTCCTCATGCCGAACTTTGCCCACAAGGGCAGGTTTTTGAAGCGCCTGCGGGACAAACTATTTTAGATGCCGCAAAAGAAAACGGTATTGATATTGAGCATGCATGTGAAAAGTCATGTGCGTGCACTACGTGCCATGTGATTGTGCGTGAGGGGTTTGATTCAATGATTGAGTCAGACGAATTAGAAGATGATATGTTAGATAAGGCGTGGGGTCTAGAGCCAGATTCTAGGCTTAGCTGTCAGGCTGTAATTGCAGACGATAATCTAGTAGTGGAAATCCCTAAATATACTATTAACATTGTATCTGAAGCTCACTAAAGTGAGCTGAAGTGGTTGGAGTTTTTATGAGTATAGGTTGGACTGATACGATAGATATTGCTATTGAGCTATATGAGACGCATCCAGATATAGACCCCCGTTTGGTGAGGTTTACAGATTTGATGGAGTGGGTTATGGCGTTGCCAGACTTTGAGGATGATCCTAAGCGTTGTGGCGAAAAAGTACTAGAAGCTATTCAGACTGCATGGATTGATGAGCTTGATTAGGGTTTAATAGCCTATTAAAAGAGTAAAAAACAGCGTACAATTACGCGGTCAAAAATCGCGTACTGATATGTACGTCTTTGCTTTTTTAATATTAGCCCATTTAATGGGTCCACTGTTTGGAGAATACCATGGCGGTAGAACGCACTCTGTCCATCATCAAGCCTGATGCTGTAGCAAAAAATGTAATCGGCAAAATTGTTTCTCGTTTTGAGTCTAACGGTCTTAAAGTTGTTAACATGCAAATGAAGCAATTGACTGAAGCTGAAGCACAAGGTTTCTACGCTGAGCATAGCGAGCGCCCTTTCTTTGGTCATTTGGTTTCTTTTATGACTTCTGGTCCTGTTGTTGTTCAGGTTCTTGAAGGTGAAGGCGCGGTGAACATGAACCGTGATCTAATGGGCGCAACTAACCCACAAGAAGCTGAAAAAGGCACTATTCGTGCTGATTTTGCAGAATCTATTGATGCTAACGCGGTACACGGTTCTGACTCTACTACGTCAGCCGCTCGTGAAATCGCCTACTTCTTCGGTGGCTAATAGCCATTGGTTAAAGTAGTCTGTTATTGTTTATCTTCACATAGTAACAATAGCAGCATGCAACGTGCGGCGTTCCTAGTGAACGCCGCACTGCGTTTAGATCAAATAAATGGTCGCGCAAAAAAGTATTACATACAGGTCTTATAATGTCCGAAGTTAGCACAAAGATGAATATATTGGGATTCTCCCAAGCTCAAATGGAAGCTTATTTCAAAACTATGGATGAGCCAAAATTTAGGGCTGTTCAGGTAATGAAGTGGATCCATCAGTTTGGTGCAGATGACTTTGAAAGCATGAGTAACGTCAGTAAAAAGCTGCGTGAAAAGCTTACTCTAAGTGCTGAAATTGTAGAGCCTGAAGTGTTATACCGTGGCGACTCCAAAGATGGTACGCGCAAATGGGTGATTGGTGTCTCAGGGGGTAACAAGGTTGAGATGGTGCTCATACCTGATGGTGATCGTGCTACTTTATGCGTTTCATCTCAAGTAGGTTGCGCTTTAGATTGCAGTTTTTGCTCTACTGGCAAGCAAGGTTTTAACCGTAATTTGACCTCAGCTGAGATTATTGGACAACTGCGTATTGCTATCAAGTCCTTTGGTCCTGTAGATCCTAATGGGCCTCGTAGGGTGACCAACGTGGTGTTTATGGGCATGGGTGAGCCATTGCTCAACTTTGATAGTGTAACGCCTGCCATCGCCCTAATGATGGATGATAATGCATACAATCTATCTAAGCGCAGGGTTACTTTAAGTACGGCAGGAGTAGTGCCTGCGATTGATCGGCTAAGTCAGGTCACAGATGTGTCTTTGGCTATTTCTTTACATGCCCCTAATGATTTGCTGCGCAATGAATTGGTGCCAGTTAATAAAAAGTATAATATAGATGCTTTGTTGGATGCATGTAATCGTTATTTAGAAAACCTAACTGACAAGCGTGTGATTACCATGGAATACACCATGATCGATGGTATTAATGATCAGCCAAAGCATGCTCGCGAATTAGCCCAAGTGCTTAAGCGTGTCCCTTGTAAGCTAAATTTAATTCCTTTTAATCCTTTTCCAGGGTCAGATTATCGTCGTAGTCCACGGCCACAAATTGAAGCATTTCAACGAATTATGGCAAAATCCGGTATTATAACTACCATTAGGTCAACTCGCGGCGATGACATCGATGCTGCCTGTGGGCAACTAGTGGGTCAGGTAAAAGATCGTACCAGGCGCAGTGCTGCCCATGCAGCACGTATTGAAGCTAAGCAGATTTAATTGAAAATCTACGTGCCTAAAGTAAGTGACATAGATAAGTAACTAGGGCAAGGAACTTCGTGATGCTGGTAGTGTCCAAAAATGGGCGTTATGATGGGTGTATAAAGCCCTAATTTTTATTTACACGGCATAGAATAATAAAGGTATTGATTGTGACTGATTTGGAATCATTAAGTATGCAAGATCAAGCAGAATTGGAGGGTCAGTTACCGGGCTTTCCTGGACACTTATTGCGCCAAGCGCGTGATGATATGGGTTTGTCCCAAAAAGAAGCTGCTCGTGATTTACATTTAACATCCAAAGTAATCAATGCCATTGAAGAAAGCGACTTTACTGTAATTCCAAGCTTTGTGTTTGCTCGAGGATATATACGCTCTTATGCGCGTCATGTGGGCTTGGATGGGCAGGGTTTGGTAGATGCTTTTGACACGGCTTATGGTGTGCCAAATAATAGTGCTAAGCCTAGGTCGGCAGTGCAAAAGCTTGGCCGACAAAGTAAGCCTAGTGACACTTGGGTAAAGCTAGTCTCAATTGTTTTTGTCATTGGTTTGCTAGTTGCATCCGTTGTTTGGTGGCAGAGTCAAAATGGTGGGCTGATGTCTTCGCAGCTAACCAGCACAGCAACACAAGTGACAGATGGCGATGCGCTTGATGGCGCCTTAGATACCGAAGAAGATGCCTTAGACCTGTCTTTGTTGGTAGCCAATGAAAGTGAAGTGGAAGCGAGTGTGCCTGCAGAACAAGCTCAGCCTGTTGTTGATGAAGTGGTGGAGCTGGCTGCAGAGCAGGTGTTGGCCATTGCTCCGGCCATCATTGATGTGCCTGCGGCTGCGCTTGTTGAAGAGGAAGTGGCTGTGCTGCTGGCACCTAACGAGGCGCAGTTGGTTATGGTTTTTGATAAAGACTGTTGGGTGGAAATTAAAGACGGCAATGGTAAGATGATATTGTCAGATTTGTACTCTGCAGGTGATACTATAACGCAAGTAGTTACTGCTCCAATAGAAGTGCTGCTGGGTCGTTCTTCTGGTGTAGAAAAATTCACTTTTGATGGACAACTTATAGATTTAGAGCCGTTCACACGAAAAGATATTGCGCGCCTTACTTTGACTAAATAACACTCTATTAGTTAGCGACACCTCCATTAAATTAAGGAACTTATTTTGGCGTCTATAAAAGCCATTCGCGGCATGCACGATATATTGCCCGATCAAACCCCATTGTGGCAATTCTTTGAAGCAAAGGTAAAGTCAGTTTTTGACCAGTACGGCTATCAAGAAATTCGTATGCCCATTGCTGAAAAGACTGATTTATTTTGTCGTTCAATAGGTGAAGCCACAGACGTGGTAGAAAAAGAAATGTACACCTTCGCTGATCGTAATGGCGACAACATGACTTTAAGGCCTGAAGGCACAGCATCGTGTGTACGTGCTGCTCAAGAGCATGGTTTAACTTATAATCAAGTGCAGCGCTTGTGGTATCACGGGCCAATGTTTCGCTATGAGCGTCCTCAAAAAGGACGCCAGCGTCAGTTTCATCAATTTGGTGCTGAGGTT
Source organism: Oceanospirillaceae bacterium UBA7410 (assembly GCA_002470565.1). Classification (GTDB taxonomy): domain Bacteria; phylum Pseudomonadota; class Gammaproteobacteria; order Pseudomonadales; family Balneatricaceae; genus Njordibacter. The sequence continues at coordinate 18,634 of DKMQ01000012.1, forward strand.
TATGGTTTAGAAGGTCCAGACGTTGATGCAGAGCTAATTATCATGACAGCTCGCTTATGGCGCGAACTAGGTTTGCAAGACGCTGTAACATTGCAATTAAATACTTTAGGCAGTTCTGCAGCTAGGGCTGCTTATAGAACAGACCTGGTAGAGTTTTTACAGGCTAATATGCAGTTCCTTGACGCTGATAGCCAAAGACGAGTCAGTACTAATCCATTAAGAGTATTGGATAGTAAGAATGCTAATACCCAAGCACTATTAGATGGCGCCCCTGATTTCTATGGTTACTTAGATGATGAATCACGTGTGCATTTTGAGCGTTTACGTGAGCTTTTAGATGCGGCAGGCATTGTTTATCAGATTAACCCTCGGTTAGTTAGAGGGTTAGATTACTATTGTAAAACCGTGTTTGAATGGGTCACTGACAAGTTAGGCTCTCAAGGTACTGTATGCGGTGGTGGTCGTTACGACGGTATGATAGAGCAGCTTGGCGGCAAGCCTACACCAGCTGTAGGTTGGGCGATGGGTGTGGAGAGAATGATTTTATTGTTGCAAGAAATGCAGCAAGAGCCTGCTGGTTTAGGCCAGCAAGCAGACGTTTACTTAGCTCATATTGGAGATGGTGCTAGCGTGCGTACCATGCAGTTGGCCGAACAGTTACGTACTGATATCAGTGGTTTGCGCTTATTGTGGCACTGTGGTGGTGGCAGTCTAAAGAATCAAATGAAAAAAGCGGATCGTTGTGGTGCAAAGCTGGTGCTTATTATGGGTGACGATGAGTTAGCTCAAGGTGAAATCCAAATTAAACCATTACAAGGTCAAGGTGAGCAGCAAAGCATACCTCTTAGTAAAGTTTCAGCGCATGTGGCTGAGCTTATTAAATAATTATTACAAACAACATTAAGGAGTTTTTGGTTGTGGCCGAAATGAAGACAGAAGAAGAACAAGTAGAAGCGCTAAAGAGCTGGTGGAAAGATAACGGTAAGTCATTGATACTCACCATTGCTGTAGCACTAGGTGGTGTGTTGAGCTGGAATGCATATCAAGATCACCAAGTGGGCGAGGCTGAAGCGGCCAGTGTCTACTTTCAGGAGCTTATGAATAATGCTCCTGCTGGTCAATTAAGTGATACGCAAATAACACAAATACGTTACAACAGTGATTTACTCAGGGCAGAGTTTGGTTCGGCTACTTATGCTCAATTTGCAGCACTTATGGTGGCTCGTGTAGAGGTGCAGCTTGGTGACTTGTCTGCGGCAGCATCGCAATTACAGTGGGTTGTTGATCAGCAAGGTGATGCTGAAGTTAATGCCTTGGCTAGTATTCGCTTAGCGAAGGTTTTGAGTGAGCAGGGCCAACACAGTGAAGCGTTAGCTCTGTTAGTGGACGGCGATGATGCTTGGCAGCTAGCTAGGCTAGAAACTCGTGGTGATATCTTTCTTGTAAAAGGTGATGTGGATGCTGCAAGAGAAGCCTACACCGCGGCCTCGGTAATTGCTGTTTCTAGTGGTGTAAGTAAGCCCTTGCTAGGTTTGAAGTTAGATAATATTTCACAGTAGTAGCTTTTTACAGTAGCTAAGAGATGTCCAAATAATGACGAGTGTAAGGATTATTAAGATGAACGCTAGACCTTTCAGGGTGCTGCTAGCCAGCCTAACGTTAATTGTTCTTAGTGCGTGCTCGTCATCAGGAGGCACGTTGCCAGAGCCGACAACACTAAATTCATTTGAGCCCCAGCTTGAACTTGTGAACCATTGGTCAATGTCTGTGGGTGAGGGTGCTAATGTTGGCGGGGGCTCAACTTTGAAGCCTGTGTTACTGGAGAATGCAGTATTTGCTGCCTCTGGAAAGCAGCTAACATCTTTTAGCTTAGAGGCTGGCCAGGTCAATTGGTCTATTGAGCTGGAAGAGAGAATTACTGCAGGTATAGGTTATGTGAACGAACAGTTGTTTGTGGCATCTCGTGATGGCAAGTTAATGGCTCTAAGTAGTTCAGATGGGTCTATTTTATGGCAGGTGAATGCATCTAGTGAAGCATTGGCTGTGCCACAAGCTAATAGTCAAATAGTAGTGTTGCAAACAGTTGATGGAAAAGTAAGCGCATATGCTACTGAAGATGGTAAATTTCAATGGTCTTATGCGGCAAGTTTGCCCAGCTTAACCCTGCGTGGCACAAGTACACCGGTAATTAACGAAACTTATACCTACGTAGGTTTTGCTAACGGTAAATTAGTTGCCTTAGATAACCAAACAGGTGGTGTGGTTTGGCAAAAAGTAATCGCTACGACTAAGGGGCGTTCAGAAACAGAGCGCTTAGCTGATATTGACGGAGCGTTAGTGTTAATAGATGGTTTGCTCTATGTGACGAGCTACCAAGGAAGTATCGCCGCCATCGATGCTTTAACAGGCTCAATAATTTGGCAGCAACCGGCTTCTAGCGTTAGTGGTGCAACCCTAGTTGGGGGTGCTGTATTAATTGTAGACGCACAAGATGTAATAGTTGCTTATGATAAAGATCTTGGTCTTGTGTTGTGGCAGAACGATAGCCTTAAGCACCGTTCTTTGTCTTCCCCCATGGGCTTGGACAATCAGGTTTTAGTAGTTGACGCGCAAGGCTATGCTCACGTGCTTCAGCTTAAGGATGGCGACTTCTTAGGTCGTCAAAAATTGAGCATTAAAGATGCTCGTATTGGTAGTCAAAGCTACCAAGATACTATTTTCTTACTCAGTCAAGATGGTCGTCTCATACGTCTTGGCTTGAAATAATTGGTTTATTTATGAATCCCGTAATTGCTCTTGTTGGGCGCCCTAATGTGGGTAAATCCACACTTTTTAACCGTTTGACCCGTTCTCGCGACGCTTTAGTAGCAGACTTTCCAGGCCTTACCCGTGACCGCAAGTACGGTGAAGGTAAAACTGAAGAGCGAGACTATATTGTTATTGATACAGGTGGTATCAGTGGCGACGAGGCCGGTATAGATCAAGTTATGGCTGAGCAATCTTTGCTTGCCATTGAAGAAGCTGACGCCGTGTTGTTTTTAGTAGATGGAAAGGCTGGCCTTAATCCTTCTGATGAGTTGATTGCAGATCATCTGCGCCGTTGTGACAAACCAGCTTACTTGGTCGTTAATAAAACTGATGGCATAGACATAGATGTGGCTCTAGGCGACTTTTATGGCTTAGGTCTTATTGGCTTGCCTCGACCTATTGCTGCCTCTCATGGGCGTGGTGTGAGCCAGTTGATTGAAGATGTGTTAGCACCTTTTCCAGAAGATCAAGGCTTTCCAGAAGACTCTGAAGGCGGCATTCGTATCGGCATCGTAGGTAGGCCAAACGTAGGCAAGTCTACGCTGGTGAACCGTATGTTAGGTGAAGATCGGGTTGTGGTTTTTGATGAAGCAGGTACCACACGGGACAGCATTTATATTCCTTACAGGCGCAATGATAAGCCATATACATTAATTGATACGGCAGGTGTGCGTCGCAGGCGAAGTGTCACTGAGACTGTAGAGAAGTTTTCTATCGTTAAGACCCTGCAAGCCATTAAGGACGCACATGTTGTAGTGCTAGTAGTTGATGCGCATGAAGGCCTTACAGAGCAAGATATGCACTTGTTAGGTTTTGTGATTGATGCGGGTCGAGCTTTAGTCATTGCAGTCAATAAATGGGATGGCATGAGCGTTGATGACAAAGCTCATGTGAAACATGAATTGCAGGCGCGTTTGGAATTTGCCAAATTTGCACGTATTCACTTTATCTCAGCCTTACATGGTTCTGGCGTGGGAGATTTGTATAAATCAGTAGAAGAAGCTCATGGTTGCGCCTTTACTAAGTGGAGCACTAACAAGCTAACCACGTTGTTGGAAGATGCCATACTAGATCACCAGCCACCGCTAGTGCACGGACGTCGAATTAAATTGCGATACGCACACCTTGGTGGATCTAATCCGCCATTGTTCATAGTGCATGGTAATCAAACTAATGCATTGCCTACTACTTATAAACGTTATTTAGAAAATAAATTTATTAAAGTGTTGAAAATTCGAGGGACTCCTGTGCGATTTGAATTCCGCACCAGTGATAACCCGTTTGACGGCAAGAAGAACCAGTTATCCCAGCGCCAGATTAGTAAAAAGCAGCGCTTAGTAAAGCATGTAAACAAAGGCAAGAAAAAGGACAAAAGAAAGTAATGCTCAGGCTTATTGCCAGATGCTTAGCGATGTACTCATTTGTATGTCGCTAACTAGTCTTAATCAACTGTTGCATTTGCTGGCCGATGGCCAGTTTCATTCAGGTACTGCTTTGGGGCAACACTTGAGTATGACGCGGGCTGCTGTATGGAAGCAGCTTAAGGGCGTAGAAGCATTAGGAGTAAAGCTAAACCGTATTCGTGGCCGAGGCTATCGTATTGTGGGCGGATTAGATCTACTAGACGTTGAAGCTATACAGCGTCAGCTGCCTGAGTTAACCCCACCCTTTAATGTGCAACTGCACATGTCTATTCCTTCTACTAATCAAACTTTAATGCAGCGCCAGCAGCAGCAGTCTATTCATGGCGAAGTGGTCTTGGCTGAAGTGCAAACAGCTGGCCGAGGCCGTTTAGGTCGTCAGTGGCAATCTCCGTTTGGTCAAAATGTAGCTTTATCTTTGGGCTGGAACTTTTCTGGTGGGGCTGCAGCCCTAGAAGGATTAAGTTTAGTTGTGGGTTTAGCGTTGGCTAAAGCGTTATCTGATTTGGGTGTGCAGGAAGTTAAGCTTAAGTGGCCAAATGACATTTTAGTTGATGGCAAAAAGCTTGCGGGTATTTTGCTGGAGATGCGAGGTGATGCAACAGGTCCATGTCATGTAGTTATCGGTATGGGTTTAAATGTACACCTCACGCAAAATGATGCCATTGATCAGCCATGGATTAGTCTCTGCCAGTTAGGTTACAACCTCACCCGTAACGATATTGTGGCGCAGATTCTTTTGCGCTTACATCAGCACTTGGCTCTGTTCGTTCAACACGGATTTTCAGTGATGCGCCACCAGTGGCAAAAATTGCACTATTACCAAGACAAAAATGTTCAGCTATTATTGCCGGGTAGGCAGGTTGAGGGAGTTTGTCGAGGTGTTAATCAAGTAGGGGCACTAATGATGGAGTTTGATGGCGTGCTTAAAGCTTATAGTGGTGGTGAAATAAGTGTGCGGCCTTTAGGGGGTGCGTATGAGTGAGTTGCTGATAGATTTAGGGAACACTCGTCTTAAATGGCGTCTGCAGCACCATGGATTAGTGCTGTCCTATGGAGCCATGCCTACTTGCAGTTTGAGTTTAGAGCAGTTACATGCCTGCCTGCCTGCCTCCTTTGACGCATTTTTTTTGGCAAGTGTGGCCAATAGGGAAAAGAATAGTCTCCTGGAGACTTGGCTCATAGAAAAACAAATACCATGTAATCGTTTTTCAACTCAAGCCAGCTTTAAAGACCTAATTAACGCATATCGGCAGCCTTCTTTGCTGGGTGTAGATCGGTGGTTGGCTATGGTGGCTGCAAGGCAGCTCTCCCAAGAGGCCGTGTGTGTGGTTGATTGCGGCAGTGCCATTACCTTTGACTATATACGAGCAGATGGTCGCCATGAAGGTGGTTATATCATTCCTGGTGCTAGGCTTATGGTCCAGGCGCTAACACGCGACACAGCAAATATTAATATTTGCGCGCCCAAATCTAACGCAGCATCAGCGGATATTCAGTCTATCCCTTTACCTGGAACCAGCACATTTGACGCTGTTTCTTTTGGCTGTCATAAAATGGCCCTACATGGTGTGCGTGCTTTGATAAAAGAAGCTCAGCTAAATGGCTATGGCATTCTTTTGTGTGGGGGTGATGGAGAGAAGATTGCTAATGAGCTGGGCCTGACTTATATAGAAGGGTTGGTGCTTAATGGCATAGCTGAAGTGGCTGAATTGGATAAACACTGAAAAACTTTAATAAAATCATCATTGGTGCTTGCATCCTACATATACGTTCAGTATTATACGCACCTCTTGAGTTCAGGTGAGTTCAAGAGCACAGGCAATTAGCCGGTATAGCTCAGACGGTAGAGCAACTGACTTGTAATCAGTAGGTCCGGGGTTCGACTCCTCGTGCCGGCACCAGTTCCTGTTGAAGAATTATTTGGGTGGGGTTCCCGAGCGGCCAAAGGGATCAGACTGTAAATCTGACGCGTAAGCTTCGGTGGTTCGAATCCACCTCCCACCACCATTCTTTGCGGGTATGGTATAATGGCTATCACGACAGCCTTCCAAGCTGTATATGCGAGTTCGATTCTCGCTACCCGCTCCATACTGAGTAAGGTTCGCATAAGTTAGCGGATTGATGTAAGGCTATTTAGAGCCAGTTTAGTGCGTTATACGCTCTAGTAGCTCAGGGGTAGAGCGCACCCTTGGTAAGGGTGAGGTCGGCGGTTCAATTCCGCCCTAGAGCTCCATTGTCATAAGGGCAGGGGAGCACAGTATATTTTGAAGGGTAGATATAGCAATATATCTACCCTTCTTGTTATCTGCAGTTTACTCAATAAATGGGCATCTGCATTATTTAACTTAGCGCGGTCAAGTGGCCGCCCATCGTTCGGAGGCTATCATGGCTAAGGAAAAGTTTGAAA
>DKMQ01000040.1 GCA_002470565.1 Oceanospirillaceae bacterium UBA7410
CTATAACCGAGAAGCTCCCTAGTTTTGACTGATGTTAAAAATGGGGGGATTACAAAGCACAACATCACTACCCTAGATTTGTAAATAGTAGTAAAGAGCCACCTGAATAGTCTAGATCAAAACTTCACCCGACTCATCGTGAATACTCTAAATAACAGTTAGTTTTATGGCTATCCCTTTAGTTAGTCCTGGCGTAAAGCGCGCCCATTATTTAGAAAATAAACTGTTTTATGGTCAAGGTAGCTATAGCCCCCCTAAAAAATTATTAACTAGCGACACCCTGACCCTCTGAAACACCATTAACCGGAAAGCTCAGGCAGTACCTTTTTGTATAGTTGTTACCCCTAGGCTTGATTCATAGCGAGGCACAGCAAAGGCTCTATATCCTAACGGCAAATTTGTACCAATATAATATTTTCGTTACCTACAAAAATTCATAAAATGTCAGTTTTATGTCACAACAAAGAATAGAGTTTGTGCAATGTATAAAAAACAATAACTTAGAAAATATCCAACAAGGGATCCACCTACTCATAATCCTTTGGTCGTCAGTTCAAATCTGACCAGGCCCACCATACAAAACTCAATGGTTTCAACGCCTTGAGGCAAAATAGCCCAGCTAACCACTGGGCTTTTTTGTGGATCAATTTCTTTGGGGGAACTCGACGCAACATTTGAATACATCAAGGCCACCCTAACAAAAGGCTAGCAAGGCACCTCACTAATTTATACCTCAACTATTAGTCACCTATACCAACTTAACTAAACACTAAAATCCGATTTACTAATCAGAACTATATTATCGCTTAGATTCAGTTTTACAGCGCTGCGAACAATAGCGAACATTGTCCCAGTCACGCGCCCACTTCTTGCGCCATGCAAAGGGCTTATTGCATGTTTCACAAGTCTTTTGTGGCAGCTCACCTTTTTTTATCATTTTTGCCATCGTATTATCTTACAAAATATTGGTTGAGTTATGTTGGTTGAGCAAACCACAGGTGTGCAAATCCTAAGCCTCAAGGAAAGTAGGGCTAGCCATCTAAGTGCGTAATCGCCTTCACAGCAGCAGCACTATCTAGCACAGAGTCTTTAAGTGGTATTGGGGTCCAGTTGAACAAAGTTCGAGTTTGTGCGTTGTCAGCGTGTAGGTCCATACCTAGAAGCCCCAACATACCCTGTGCCTCACGATCAAACAGCGACATAAAACGCAGTAAGAAATCTGGTGCCACGCGTGTACTAGGCCCCTTGTAGCCGTTTTCTTTTAAAATTTGAGCTACTTCTACAAAGCTACTACCCTTACTAGGCGAAGCAACAATTCGCTTGCCTACAACATCGGGGGTAATCATTGCTTGAACATGTAAGGTAGCCACATCACGCACATCTACTAATGGAAACACGAAGCTTGGCAACAGAGGCATTTTCCCACGTAGCATTTGATCCAACATGTCCATCGATTGTCCCGTAATGACGTTGCCCAGTGGAGGACCAAACACGCCCCCAGGATGCATACTAACCATTTCCATCTTATCTGCACCTGCCTGGCTTTCAATAAAGTCCCATGCTGCCTTTTCGGCCAAAGTTTTACTTTTAGCGTACGTGCTGATGTTAGCTGCATTAATATCGGTCCAATCTTTAGGGCCAAATATACCTGTTTTCATACTCCCCATCATTGCTAAAATAGAGCTGGTTAAGACCACTCGTTTTACCCCTGCTTTCTTTGCTGACCTTAACGCACGTAGTGTGCCCTCCACAGCTGGAATGATCATGTCATCCTCAGATTTTGGGTTGGCAATCACAAAGGGAGAGGCTACATGCATCACATAATCACAACCCTTTACTGCCTCATCCCAGCCATCATCATGAGTAAGGTTTAATTCAACAATACTAAACTGGCTTATATCTACATCAGCTGCAGCCAATGTTTCACGAACCTCTTTTTCCTTATTCTTACTACGCACAGAACCTCTTACGCAAAAGCCTGCATTTAAAAGTTGCCGAGCAATGTGCAGCCCAATGTAGCCAGACACTCCTGTTAAAAGTACAGTTTGTGACATATCAATTTCCTTTAGGATGGATTAATTACGTACCAACCGGTATATTAAGCATTGCTTCAACGCCTGTCAAATTAAAATACCAACCGGTACTAATAACATGAATTCTAATGAGTATAATAATTCAAATGCGCCAAGAGGCCGCCCTAGGACATTAAACCGAGATCATGTATTAGATGTAGCGATGCAGGCCTACTGGCATGACGGCGTTGATAATGTATCAGTAAATGAAATTTGTAAAAAAGCCAATGTCGCCAAACCTGGCCTTTACCGAGAATTCACTAATGAAGATGGCTTGATGAAAGCGGCGCTGCAAAGCTATCAAAAAAAGATATTGGCACCTCTATTTGAAGCGTTAAAAGCAGATGCACCGTTTAGGGAGACCCTTGGTTACATCGTCGCTTCCATCACTATGGAAAATCATGATGAGCAAGCACCTAAAGGGTGCCTTATGGCCAAAATGCGTCAGTCGCGCTCGTATATGGGCGCAGGCACACAAGCAGAAATAAGTCATATTCATGAACAGGTGTTAGATGCTCTGCACGATTGGGTTTTACGCTCAAAAACAAAAGGTGAATTCACTGCTGATCTACCCCCAAAATTAGC
>DKMQ01000108.1:0-1042 GCA_002470565.1 Oceanospirillaceae bacterium UBA7410
GAGGCTTATCTAGCTTTAGCCTGGATCACTGCAATAACCAATCTCTGCTCTTCTTTTAGCTAGTCTTAAAAAGGCGGGCAGTAGTGGATAAATAGCCGTTATGACTCAAACCTACTACCCTTTATTTTTGTCTTTAATGGCCAACAAATTTGTCATTACTGTGTGCTTTGTTGTGGGCGTGCTGTTTATTAAATTTTTGGTCATCAGCCTGATCAAACATAAATATGCAGACAATAAACGTTCCAAAATAAATGTCATCAATAACTTAGTCAGCGTAGTGTTGCTGATTGTAGTCTTCAATATTTGGTCTGCAGAAATGCAAAAGTTTGCGTTTTCTATCGCTGCATTTATCGTGGCCATAGTGCTTGCCACTAGAGAATTTATTCAATGCTTTATTGGCTTTATGTACATTATTTCAAGCCGGCCTTATCGCACAGGTGACTGGATACAAGTAGGTGATGCTTGTGGTGAGGTGCACTCAACAGATTGGATGAAACTCACGCTGTTAGAGGTGAACATTGATGCCTATGAATACACTGGTATTACTTTGTATTTGCCCAATAGCAAGCTGATTACAGCTCCTATTAAAAATCTAAACTTTTTAAAACGCTATGCCATGCACCATTTCACTATTACCCGTGATGGCAGTGTGAACCCGTTTATATTTATTGATCGTTTATATGAAAAAGCACACGAGTATTGCGAAGACTTTAAAGACGTGGCCTTTCGTTATAATCAGCTCATTGAAAACAGGCTAGAGATTAATATTGCAGGGCCCCAGCCCCATATTCAAGTGGCTACTTCTGAGCTTGGTGATACGCAAGTATTGGTGACCATTTTTTGCCCAACAGAGCGAGCCATGGCGATAGAGCAAGCATTAACCGCTGACTTTATGTTTATGTGGTTTGAACAAAAAGCTCTGGGGATAGATTTTGTGAATGTGCCTAGTGAGCGCTAAGTAATAGCGCTTTAAATAGGCTAACCCCAATGTTAATATTGCACTAAAGAATATATTACGGATTGATTTATGGCACCAACAGCA
>DKMQ01000108.1:1152-3071 GCA_002470565.1 Oceanospirillaceae bacterium UBA7410
CTGGTGCCAAAAAAATGTTGCTTAAATTTCCGTTATCATCGTTATTACACAATATAGCAGGGGCTTCACATGCTGGCCTGTTGCAGTTTGATGCGGCCATTTTAAGCTATAAAAAAGCCTTAAAGATAGAGCCCGATTCCCCACAAACTTATTACAACATGGCCGCTGCACAAAATGACAAGGGCAGCGTAAAGGCCGCACAAGACAGCTATAAAAAAGCCCTAACGCTTAAGCCAGACTTTGCAGATGCTACTAAAAACTTAGGCAGCCTTTTGCATGACTGCCAAGAATATACCCAAGCACAAGCCTGTTTTGACAAGCTCACAGACAAATATTCTGTAGCCAAGGCCCTAGAGTGTGCTTATAAGCTAGAGCAGTATGATGAGGTTAATGCACGCATAGACACCATTGCTGTGCAAAACCCATCCAACATTAGGGTGGCAGCGTTTAGCGCCTTTGCATCACACCAGCTTAAGCAGCCAGATCGTTTTCCATTTTGTAAAAAACCAAACGAGCTAGTGGCCTTTGGTAACCTAAAAGACCACATGCCTGATGCTGATGCATATATTGCTGCATTATTAGATGAAATGAATAACAAAACCACCACTTGGGAGCCCAAAAACCATGCCACAAAATCGGGCTTTCATACCGCAGGCAACTTGTTTACCAAGCCTAGTGACGCGCTTAAAATATTAGAAGCTATTGTAGAAAAAGAATTAGCCTCATTTTATGAAAAATTTAAACACTTAGAGCACGGCCTTACGCAAAATTGGCCAAAAGAACATCACATCAAATCTTGGTATGTGCGCATGCTAAAAAATGGCCATCAAAGTGCACACATTCATTCTGCTGGGTGTGTCAGTGGTGTGATTTATCTTAAAACAGTAGAAAACCCCGTCGATAATGAGGGCGCCATTGAGTTTGGCCTACACGGCTATGGCTACCCTATTATAGACGCCAACTACCCACACCAAACGTATCAGCCAAACCCTGGGGATATCATTCTCTTTCCGTCGTCTTTGTTTCACCAAACAGTGCCGGTGTTAAAAGATGTAGAACGCTGCGTGATTGCGTTTGATTTGCGTAAGTAAGTGCGTTGTCTATAGCTCTACAATAGGTCTAAGAATATATTCGCCACATAAGCGATACAACTAAACATTTATGGTTTACGATGTTTAATATTATTTCAAAATCTTGTAATAGGCGGCTATTTTTGGTTATATATTTGCATAGTTAAGCTGTTCTTTTTTCTAACCATACGCAAAAGCACATTTAAGGGGCTTTATGATTTATTCAACCACAGATTCTATTCCTGGCAAGGAAATTGAAGAAATAGTAGGTGTTGTTACCGGCAATGTTGTTCAAGCAAAGCACGTAGGCCGTGACCTGATGGCTGGTTTAAAAAGCATTGTGGGCGGCGAAATACGTGGCTATACGGAAATGCTAACTGAAGCTAGAGATACCGCTGTGCAGCGTTTAGTGGCCAATGCTCATGCAAAGGGCGCAGATGCAGTGGTGGGTATTCGTTTTACTACAAGTAGCATTATGACTGGCTCATCTGAAATTATGGTTTTTGGTACAGCGGTTAAATTTAAACCCACAAAGGATTTACAATGACCGATATTCAACCACACAACGAAGTTTCAACGCCTTTATCTGCCAAAGATGATGCTGCAAAAACAAACGCCCTTATCGCTTACTGCTTGATGGCCGTGGGCTTTTTTACCGGCATTTTTTGGCTTGTGGGTGCTGTTTGGGCTATGGTTAAAAAAGGTGATGCTGCAGACACTATTTATGAAGACCATTATGCAAACATCATCAAAGTATTTTGGTGGGGCCTTGGCCTTAGCATTATTGGCTTTTTCTTAGCGTTTATAGTGGTGGGCTATTTCATATTGTTTGCTGTGTGGGTGTGGTCG
>DKMQ01000045.1:0-5838 GCA_002470565.1 Oceanospirillaceae bacterium UBA7410
CATGTAGATGGCACGTTTGAAAATGCTCAGCATTTGTATTGGCTTTACACCAATGATGCAGGTGAGCAGCACTCGTTCAGCGGGTTTCCTGGTGACAACGGCAACTTTAGTATGTTTTATGAAAACATATTGGTGGTAGATAAAAGTTATGATGCCAAAAATGATGACTTTGATAGCGATGGCTCTCATTTTAAGTCAGCCAATCTTTTTGAAGGCACCGATGCGCAGGTTGAAGCTAAGGTGGATCTTATGAGAGCCGAACTTACGCATATAAACAATGGCGACAATGACTATAACCTTCTTAATTAAGTATGCTTTTAATGTCGATAACTACTATGTGTGCTATTCAGCCTATAAAGTGGTTATCGATAACTAAATGGAATGATAAAATAAATAAATTGGAATTAGAGTTATCCTTTAAGCATGGGTATAATGAAGGCCTACACACCTAAATGCAGGATGACACATGGCTAGTAAAACTTTATACGACAAATTATGGGATGCACATCTTGTTAAACAACAAGATGACGGCAGCTGTTTAATCTATATTGATCGTCATTTGTTGCACGAGGTGACTTCTCCTCAAGCCTTTGAAGGGCTGCGCATTGCAGGCCGCAAGCCATGGCGCATAGACACCAATTTGGCAACGCCAGATCACAATGTGCCTACTACTTCAAATGAGCGCTCTATTGGCGTTGATGGCATTGAAGACCCAGTGTCTAAGATTCAAGTGGTTACCTTGGGTGACAACTGTGATGAATTTGGTATTACCGAATTTAAAATGCAAGACACCCGCCAAGGTATAGTGCACGTGGTAGGGCCAGAACAAGGCGCTACGCTACCAGGCATGACCGTGGTATGTGGTGACTCTCATACAGCCACCCACGGCGCTATGGGCGCATTGGCTCATGGCATTGGCACCTCTGAGGTGGAGCATGTGCTGGCCACTCAGTGCCTTATTCAAAAGAAATCTCAAAACATGCTAGTGCGTGTAGATGGTAAGCTTGGCGAGGGTGTCACGCCTAAAGACGTGGTGTTGGCTATTATAGGTGTGATAGGCACTGCTGGCGGCACAGGCTATGCCATTGAGTTTGGTGGTGACGTATTTGAAAGCATGTCTATGGAAGGCCGCATGACCGTGTGCAATATGGCCATTGAAGCCGGTGCACGTGTGGGTATGGTTGGGGTAGACCAAATTACCATTGATTATGTAGAAGGGCGTCCTTTTTCTCCTAAAGGGGCAAACTGGGACTTAGCCGTGGCAGCATGGCAAGATTTACACTCAGATGCAGACGCCGAATTTGACCACGTAGTGGTGTTAGACGGCGCTGCTATTGCGCCTCAAGTCACTTGGGGCACCTCACCTGAAATGGTATTACCTGTGTTTGGCAATGTGCCCAACCCCGCCAAAGAAAAAGACGCAGCTAAAGCCTCGGGCATGGCTCGTGCGCTTGAATACATGGGGCTAAAGGCTGATCAAGCCATTACAGACATTCAGCTAGATCGCGTATTCATAGGCTCTTGCACCAACAGTCGTATTGAAGACCTACGTGCTGCAGCTGCAGTGGTAGAAGGCCGCCAAGTGGCTAAAACCTTAAAGCAAGCGCTAGTAGTGCCAGGCTCTGGTCTAGTAAAGGCCCAAGCAGAAGCCGAAGGCTTGCACACTATTTTCACCAATGCTGGACTTGAATGGCGCGAGCCAGGCTGCTCTATGTGTTTGGCTATGAATGCTGATAAATTGGGCGCAGGGGAGCATTGCGCATCCACCTCTAACCGCAATTTTGAAGGCCGCCAAGGCTTTGGTGGGCGCACTCATTTAGTGAGCCCTGCTATGGCAGCCGCCGCAGCTATTGCCGGACATTTTGTAGACGTACGCACGTTTAATTGATAACAGATCATGGAGCAGTAATTAGATGCAAGCATTTACACAGTTAACAGGCATCACCGCACCTTTGGATAGAGCCAATGTTGATACAGACATGATCATTCCAAAGCAGTTTTTAAAGTCGATTAAGCGCTCTGGTTTTGGGCCTAATCTTTTTGATGAGTTGCGCTACTTAGATGAAGGGCAGCCTGACCAAGATTCATCGGGAAGGCCCATTAATCCTGACTTTGTGCTAAATTTACCACGCTACAAAGGTGCTAAGATTCTCTTAGCAAGAGACAATTTTGGCTGTGGCTCTAGTCGTGAACATGCGCCTTGGGCGTTGTTAGATTTTGGTTTTTCTTGCGTAATAGCCCCAAGTTTTGCGGATATTTTTTATAATAACTGCTTTAAAAACGGCATCTTACCGATCACACTTTTAAGTGAACAATTAGACCAGCTATTTGAAGATACGCAAGCTACATCAGGTTTCGAGCTCACCATAGACTTGGAAGCGGGGGTGATCCAAGGCTCTAGTGCTGGCGATATTACTTTTAATATAGACAGCTTTAGGCGTCACTGTTTGCTCAATGGCTTAGATGATATAGGCCTTACTTTAGAGCAGGCCGACAAAATTAAACGCTATGAGCAAAAGCGCCAACAACAAGCACCTTGGTTATTTGCCAAATAAAATAACACCTGTTTGCATGCATGCATAACACACGCACCTAATTTAAAGAGATAAATGACATGACACATAATATATTGGTTTTAGCAGGCGATGGCATTGGCCCCGAAATTGTAGCTGAAGCGCAAAAGGTATTACACATTGTTGATGAAAAGTTTAATTTGGGTTTAAACATAAGCAATGCTTTAGTCGGTGGCAGTGCCATTGATGCAACGGGTGGCCCATTACCTGAGGCCACATTGGAGGCAGCTAAAGCGGCTGATGCTATTCTATTGGGCGCAGTAGGCGGGCCTAAGTGGGATGGCCTAGATATGGCCATACGTCCTGAAAAAGGTTTGCTTGGGTTGCGTTCAAACTTAAACTTATTTGGCAATTTACGACCCGCTATTTTGTACCCACAGCTAGCTGATGCTTCTAGTTTAAAGCCTGAAATTGTATCGGGTTTAGATATTCTTATTGTACGTGAGCTTACCGGGGGCATTTATTTTGGCCAGCCCCGCGGCATTCGTGTGCTAGAAAACGGTGAACGCCAAGGCTATAACACCTATGTGTATGCAGAATCAGAGATTCGTCGCATTGGTAAGGTGGCTTTTGAAGCAGCCCGTGCCCGTGGTGGTAGATTGTGTTCTGTCGATAAAGCCAACGTATTAGAAGTCACTGTGCTGTGGCGTGAAATAATGGAAGAAATGGCTGCAGATTATCCAGATGTCACACTAAGCCACATGTATGTAGACAACGCTGCTATGCAGCTAGTGCGCGCGCCCAAACAATTTGACGTTATGGTAACAGGCAACATGTTTGGCGATATATTGTCAGACGCGGCAGCCATGCTCACTGGTTCTATTGGCATGTTGCCATCGGCGTCTTTAGATGAGGCGGGTAAAGGCATGTATGAGCCTTGCCATGGCTCTGCTCCAGACATCGCAGGCCAAGGAAAAGCTAACCCATTGGCTACTATTCTATCCGCCGCCATGATGTTACGTTATACCTTAAAAGAAAGCGCCGCCGCTGATGCCATAGAAAAGGCGGTGAGTGTGGTGCTAGACCAAGGTCTGCGCACGCCAGACATTTGTGCGCTTGGCAACCAAGAAGTAGACACAAAAACCATGGGTGATGCGGTAGTTTCTGCGTTACTTAATAGCTAGTATAGATTACTATTAAATAGTATTAATTTTAGAACATTTATCACAAAAGGGTTAAGGAAATGAAGCGTGTAGGACTGGTAGGTTGGCGCGGTATGGTTGGGTCGGTATTGATGCAACGGATGCAAGAAGAAAACGATTTAAAACTAATCGAGCCAGTGTTTTTCACCACCTCTCAAGCAGGCCAAGCGGCGCCTGACTTTGGTGTAGACACGCCGGTATTACAAGATGCTCACGACATTGAAACCCTTAAAACCATGGATATTATTATCTCATGCCAAGGCGGCGACTATACTGATCGTGTGTTTGGGCCGTTGCGTAGCGCAGGGTGGAAAGGTTATTGGATAGACGCCGCGTCTAGTTTGCGCATGGTAGATGACAGCGTGATAGTGCTAGACCCTGTAAACCGTGATGTGATTGACCAAGCCTTAGCCCATGGAAAAACAGACTTTATAGGCGGCAACTGCACAGTAAGCCTTATGATGATGGCGTTAGGTGGGTTATTTGCTGCAGATCAAATTCAGTGGATGTCAGCCATGACCTACCAATCTGCCTCAGGTGGTGGTGCTCGTCATATGCGTGAGCTATTAAATCAAATGGGCTACATTCGTGATTCTGTTTCTGGTGAGCTTGCAGATCCAGCTTCTGCCATCTTAGAAATAGATCGCAAAGTGTCTCTTGCCATTAATGCCAATGACAACGACGCTAGCCAGTTTGGCGCGCCATTGGCAGGTAGCTTGATTCCTTGGATCGACTCTCAGCTAGACAATGGCCAAAGCCGTGAAGAATGGAAGGCTCAAGCTGAAACAAATAAAATACTAGGCCGCACTAAAGACATTATCCCAGTAGATGGATTATGCGTGCGAGTAGGTGCCATGCGTTGTCATAGTCAGGCATTGACTATAAAAATGAAGCAAAACGTGCCAATGGACGAAATAGAAGACATGCTTGCCAAGGCTAATGATTGGGTTAAAGTGATTCCCAACGACCGTGATATCACCATGGCGCAGCTTACGCCAGCTAAAGTGACAGGCACCATGACTGTGCCTGTAGGCCGCCTGCGCAAGCTTAATATGGGGCCAGAGTATTTGTCGGCCTTCACTGTGGGCGACCAGCTTTTATGGGGTGCAGCTGAGCCTTTGCGAAGGATGTTGCGTATTTTGCTAGAAGCATAACTGCTAAAACGTAGAAAAAAGGCGCTTAGGCGCCTTTTTTCCATTAAAGTAGTGATCATCGTTATTAAAAGGTAATAAATAGTGTCTATGTTATCCACAAACACCAAGCGATGTACCCGCCTTTTTGGCCTAGCAAGCCTTGTGCTAAGCGCCAGTGTTTTGGCAGCTGACACTGATAATGCCATTGAAAATACGTCAGGAACAGTTACCAACATAGCGGTAACTGCTCAAACCACCGCAACAGACACCAATGCTTTAGCAACGATGCCAACGTGGGTGCTAGTAAAGCCAGATACAACCCTATGGCGTATCGCCGTAAACCATACTCCCAAGGGTTTTAATCCATGGCAAACGGTAATGAGCCTGTATCAAATAAACCCAAAGGCCTTTAGGCAGGGTGATATTAGGGTTTTGTATGCTAATACAAAGCTACGTATGCCCACGCGCAGCCAGCTTGGTGCCTTAACTACAAGGCAGGCAAAAGCGGTTTATGATACGTTAGTGCCTGCATCAGCTACTGTGAGTTCATTTAAACCTGTCTCGCAAAAACCAGCGATTGCACAGCCAGACCCACAAAATGTGCAAGCGGCTAAGTTGCAGCAGCAAGTGCAAGATCAGCAAAACACGCTAAACGCCTTAGCGACCCAATCTAACGTGTTACAAACTCAGGTGAACCAGCTAAAGGCCAACCAAACTAAAGCGTTTTCCCAGCAAGAGCTTTTGGCCACCACTAATCAAAATTTGGCACAGGGTGTGGTAAAGCAAGAGCAAGAACTTAAAGCCCTAAATGATCAGCGCAGTTTAATAGCAGCCGACATGCAAGCCTTAGGGCAAACCTTTCAAGCTACACGTGGGCAGCTAAACGAAGCTCAAAAAGACCTATTGCAAGTAGAAAAAACGCTAGCCATTACACAAAATGACCTGAAGTTAGCACAACAAAAAAAACGACTTGTTGAGCAAGCAGAAGCA
>DKMQ01000045.1:5970-35351 GCA_002470565.1 Oceanospirillaceae bacterium UBA7410
GAAGTCGAGCAGGCTAAAAGAGCTCAGGAGCTTAAACAAGCCAAAGCAGCCCAGCTAGTATTGGCTGATAAAAAAGCTGCACTGATTGAACAGGCTGAAAAATCTCCAGAGGCCCTGCCAATGCTGGAAAAAAGCACTGCCGGCAGGTTAACTACAGAACACATAATACTTTTATTGTTTATGCTCATCGTCTTTATTTTGGGGGCACTATGGTGGGCTTTTACACGTGGCAAAAAGGCACGCAAAGTCAAACCAAAAGTCACACAAGCCCAAGCGCAGTCGCGTGCTACAGACAAGGCTCTAAATACACAGATTAATGTATCTCGTGCTAGCTTAACTAACGATGTTAACGACATGTTAGCAGGCCACGGACCTATGCCCAACGATGCGGATGAGCCAGTTGAATACCTGTCTCACGAAGCAGACATGGATACTAAGCTGTTTTTAGCCTCTAGTTACAAAGACATGGGTGAAGTACAAACAGCCATAGACATACTCCAAGAAGTCATTAACAAGGGTAATGCAGATCAGCAAGCCCAGGCTCGCCAGTTACTCGCTACCATTGATAAAGCTTAGGTTACATTTGTAGGTGCTGTTGTTAAAGTAATCACCTGCCAGATGTTAATTATTATATGGGCCTTATATAGGGCGTTATGTGCCTTAAAGATCAAATACACAATCTAGAAAAGTATCACGTTTATGACCACACAATTTGAAGCGGATCCTTCCGAGTTTCTAGCAACAGGGCAGCAGCGCATCGCTTTAGGCATTGCTTATAATGGCCGCCATTATCACGGTTGGCAGCGCCAACCCCATGGTCATATAAGTGTGCAAGAAAAACTAGAAGATGCATTAAGTTTGGTGGCTAATGAGCCCATCAAAGTGATGTGTGCTGGCCGCACAGATGCAGGTGTACATGCCAGTGCTCAAGTGGTGCATTTTGACACCAGTGCACAAAGGCCTATGCGCGCTTGGACACATGGTGGCAATATGCATTTGCCAGACGATGTAGCGGTGCAATGGGCGCAGGTGGTGGATGAAAAGTTCCATGCACGTTTTAGTGCTACAGCGCGCCAGTATCGCTATGTAATTTATAACCACCCCATGCGGCCTGCACTGATGGATAAAGAGGTGAGCTGGAATTATCGTCCTTTAGACATTACCAAAATGCAACAAGCGGCATCTTATTTGCTTGGAACTCACGATTTTAGTTCTTTTCGGGCGGCTTCTTGCCAGGCCAATAACCCTATCCGTACCATACATCACCTCAACGTGATTGGTGCAGGGGATTACATTGTATTGGATGTGCGTGCCAATGCCTTTTTGCAGCATATGATTCGTAATTTGGCAGGTTTGCTGATGAAAATTGGAACTGGGCAAGCCTCTCCAGAGTGGGCGTTGGAAGTGTTGTTGGCCAAAGATCGAAGGGCCAGTGCAGCAACGGCAGCTCCTTATGGTTTGTATTTCGTAAATGCCGAGTATGATGATGCTTTTGGGTTGCCAAAGGCCCCTTTAGGCCCACATTTCCTTGCACCTTGGATGAATCGTTAAAAGAGTATACTAATGAGCTTATATAGTACGCCATTAGGCATTATTATCTGATACCATTAGGGTATGTTTTTTAGCCTATTACTGATAAATAACTGCGACTTATTGTGACTCAACCCCGCGTAAAAATGTGTGGCCTTCGCCAAGCAAGTGATGCTGTTTTTGCTGCTCAAGCTGGCGTGGATGCTATTGGACTGGTTTTTTACCCCCCAAGTCCACGTTCTGTAGATACACCTACTGCTGCAAAAATAGCCCATGCGTTGCCGCCTTTTGTTTCTTGTGTGGGTTTGTTTGTAGACGCCAGTGCTGCACAGATAGATGATATTTTGCAAGAAGTGCCACTATCCTTACTGCAGTTTCACGGTGATGAATCTCCAGAGTTTTGCAACCAGTTTCAGTTGCCTTGGATCAAAGCAGTGCGCATGCGTCCAAACATTGATTTACATGAGCAAAGGCAACATTATAGCCGTGCCCAAGGTTTGTTATTAGATGCCTACAAGGCTGGTGTACCAGGGGGCACAGGAGATCAGTTTGATTGGCACCGTATTCCTGCAGATATCGCTCAAGATGTGGTGTTAGCAGGGGGTATTGATTGCCACAATGTACAGCAGGCTATACGTCAGGTTAACCCTTGGGCCATTGATGTCAGTGGCGGTGTTGAAAGCCACAAAGGTGTTAAAGATCGTGCTAAAATTACGGCGTTTATGAACCAAGCAAAACCTTATTTACTAAATTCACCATCATTATTGTTAAACCATGTTGAAATAAAAGGAACCTCAAGTGACTAATGCAACATCATTGCCAGACGCTGATGGCCATTTTGGCCCCTACGGCGGACGTTTTGTATCAGAAACCCTTTTCGCAGCTTTAGACGATTTGCGTGATACTTACGATCGTTTATGGCAAAGCCCGGAGTTTCAGGCTGAATTTGATTTAGACATGGCTCACTATGTTGGTCGCCCATCGCCTTTGTATCTTGCTAAACGTTTGACGCAAAAGTATGGCGGGGCACAAATCTACCTTAAACGTGAAGATTTGAACCACACGGGTGCGCACAAGATTAACAACACTATTGGCCAAGCGCTGTTAGCCAAGCATATGGGCAAGCCGCGCATTATTGCTGAAACAGGTGCAGGTCAGCATGGCGTGGCCAGTGCTACTGTAGCAGCTCGTTTAGGTTTGGAATGTGTGGTTTACATGGGTGTTGAAGATATTCGTCGACAAGCTCAAAATGTATACCGCATGAAGCTTTTAGGTGCCAAGGTAGTGGGTGTAACTTCAGGTACACAAACCCTTAAAGATGCACTTAATGAAGCCATGCGTGATTGGGTAACCAATGTAGACAATACCTACTACATTATTGGCACGGCTGCTGGCCCACACCCATACCCTAAATTGGTACGTGATTTCCAAAGTATTATTGGTCGCGAAGCCCGCCGTCAAAGCCTTGAGCAAACAGGTAAATTGCCTGATGCAGTTGTGGCTTGTGTGGGTGGTGGTTCAAACGCTATTGGTATTTTCCACCCCTTTATCGATGATAAAGACGTGCGTCTTATTGGTGTAGAAGCAGGTGGTAAAGGTCTAGAGACTGGCCAACACGCTGCACCTTTGAGCGACGGCACACCGGGCGTATTGCATGGCAACCGCACTTATTTAATGAGTGACGACAATGGCCAGATTTTAGGCACCCATTCAGTTTCTGCTGGCTTGGATTACCCTGGTGTTGGGCCAGAGCACTCTTATCTAAAAGATATTGGCCGTGCTGAATACGTAGTGGCTACAGATGATGAAGCGCTCCACTCTTTTAGGGAGCTATGCTTGCTAGAAGGAATTATTCCAGCGCTAGAATCAAGCCATGCAGTGGCTTATGCCTGTAAAATGGCTTCGCAAATGCGTCCAGATCAAACCATAGTGGTTAACCTGTCTGGCCGTGGTGATAAAGATATGCAAACCGTCGCTGATATCGACGGCATTGAAGTTTAAGGAAATAGATCATGAGTCGTATTGAAGCGTGTTTTAGTGCACTAAAGGCACAGGGTCGCCAAGCTCTTATCCCCTACGTGACTGCAGGTGATCCAAACCCGCAGGTCACTGTAGGTTTAATGCACCAAATGGTGTCTGTGGGTGCCGACCTTATAGAGCTGGGTATTCCATTTTCAGACCCAATGGCCGATGGCCCAGTAATTCAGCTAGCGTGTGAAAGAGCCTTGTCTCATAACACCTCATTGGCTATGATTTTGGCGATGGTGGCAGAATTTAGGCAAGACAACAGCACTACTCCTGTGGTGTTGATGGGCTATTTAAATACTGTAGAAAAGATGGGTTATGATGTCTTTGTAGCCGCTGCTAAAGAAGTGGATCTAGATGGTGTTTTATTGGTAGACCTGCCACCAGAAGAGAGTGCAGACTTTGCTAAGAATCTTCGTCAAGCTGGGCTTGATGCCATCTTCCTCATTACACCCACCACCACAGAAGAGCGTATTAAGAAAATCTGTGCCGTAGGCAGTGGATACCTTTACTATGTCTCACTAAAGGGTGTGACAGGTGGGGCGTCAATAGATACAGTTGCCGTGGAACAAAAGCTAGACTTGGTAAAGCAGCATACTAAGCTGCCACTGGGTGTAGGTTTTGGTATCAAGGATGCAGCTTCTGCAGCCCGTGTGTCTCAAATTGCAGATGGGGTTGTGGTAGGCAGTGTGCTGGTTAATGCCCTAGGTGACAATGCTAATGACCCAGCCAAAGGCTGTGCCCAAGTGGTCGCTACCTTGTCAGAAATGCGCCAAGCCATGGATGCAGCTGTTTAATAAATATAATACGCCAACACCGTGACCATAAGTCACTATGGGAGAAGCTATGAGTAGCTGGTTAGATAAAATTGTACCTGCTGGTATTTTAACAACCTTAGGTAATAAGGACCGACGCAGCAATATTCCTGAAGGTGTATGGAAAAAGTGCCCTAAATGCGCAGCTGCTTTGTACAAGCCAGAGTTGGAAAAAAATTTAGAGGTGTGCACTAAGTGTGAACACCACATGCGTGTGCCAGCGCGAGAGCGTTTGACCATGTTTTTGGATGCTCATTCAACAACCGAAATAGCAGCAGAAATAGAGCCGGTTGATAAGTTAAAGTTTAAAGACGTTAAAAAATACAAAGAGCGTTTGTCTGCGGCTCAAAAAGCCACAGAAGAAAAAGATGCTCTTGTGGCTATGAAGGGCAAATTATTAGGCCTAGATATAGTAGCAGTAGCCTTTGAATTTAACTTTTTAGGTGGCTCTATGGGCGCTGTAGTTGGCGAACGTTTTGTACGGGCTGCAAATGTGAGTATGGAGCAGGGTATTCCGCTAGTATGCTTCTCGGCTTCTGGCGGTGCTCGTATGCAAGAAGCATTAACCTCTTTATTTCAAATGGCTAAAACCAGCGCAGCTTTAGAAAAGTTAAAGCAGCAAGGTGTGCCTTATTTTTCTGTGCTTACAGACCCTGTTTATGGTGGTGTGTCAGCAAGTTTGGCCATGCTTGGCGATTTGAATATTGCCGAGCCAGGCGCACGCATGGGCTTTGCTGGGCCTCGTGTTATAGAACAAACAGTGCGTGAAACCTTACCTGAAGGTTTTCAAAAAAGTGAGTTTTTGCTAGAGCATGGAGCCATTGATATGATCGTTTCAAGGCATGAGCTGCGTGCTACTGTAGCGCGTTTGTTATCTGCGATGACCCAAAAGCCTGCACCTGTTATTGAAGCCTAATCTTTATGTCACAAACATTGTCCTTTAACCAAGTCAGCGATTGGTTGTCTTGGTTAGAGCAGCAGCATCCAAGCCATGAAATTGATATGGGCCTTGAGCGCATTCGACAAGTGTCTAAACGCTTGCTGAAAAATACCCCCATAGCCAAACAAGTGATTACGGTAGCTGGTACAAATGGCAAAGGCTCCACGGTAGCTTTTTTGAGCGCTATTTTAGATCAAGCTGGTTTATCTTATGCCAGCCTGACCTCTCCTCACTTTATGCACTTTAATGAGCGTATTCAGTTTCAGGGAAAGCCAATAGATGACAAAGCTCTATGTGCTAGTTTTGAACGAGTCAATAAAGCCCGCTATGATGCTAATGATGTAGCCACACAGCTTACTTATTTTGAGTTTAATGCGTTGTTGGCATTTGATCTGATGCAACGAGCAGACTTAGACGTTGCTGTGCTAGAAATAGGTTTAGGTGGCCGTTTGGATGCGGTTAATCTGATTGATGCTGATGTGGCTATTGTCACTAGCATTGCTATAGATCATGTGGACTGGTTAGGTGATAACATAGAGCTTATCGGACGTGAAAAAGCAGGTATCTATCGGGCTCATAAAACAGCTATTGTTGGTGGTGTTGTAGGCGCTGTGGATTGTCCCTCATCTGTGTCTGAGTATGCTCAAGAGATTAACGCGCAGTGCTTACAAAACGGCATCGACTTTAAAGTTGAAAATGATACTTGGTCTAATACCCAAGGTTTGCTTATTGAGTTACCTAAAACCAACTTGCCATCTATGAATATGGCGGCTGTGGTGCAGGCAGTTAACTGTATAACCTTTGATATAAAACCTTGTGATATTACTTTAGGTTTGGCCAAGGCCCGTTTAATAGGTCGCTTTCAAAGGCTCCAGTGGCAAGGTAAGCAGGTTATTTTAGATGTGGCTCATAACCCTCACGCGGCCAAAAATTTAGCCGCTACATTAGCGCTTGAGGCAAATGAAGGTAAAGCTATCGCAGTATTGGCGATGTTAGGCGACAAGGACTACAAACAAGTCATTACTACTTTAAAAGATAGTTTTGACGTATGGATGCTAGCGACAAGTGAAGGCGTGCGAGGCTTATCAAGCCAAGTGCTTGCCGAACAAGTCACAAGCAATGGCGTTAACGCAAACCAAGTGGCTGTTTTTAATACGCCCCTTGAAGCGTTTAGTGAAGCGCTAAAGGTCGCTGCTCCAAATGACACAATTATAGTGTTTGGCTCATTCGTTACAGTAGGTGAAATATTGACCTTAACCCAACCCAAGTGATGGTAATGAAGGAAAAATATTAATGGAGGCAACAGTGAAACATCGCATAGTAGGAAGTTTAATGCTGTTAAGTCTGGCTGTGATCATTTTACCATTTTGGTTAGATGGCGCAGGGTTAGAAGACTACCAAACCACTCAAAAACCACCTGCAGTGCCTTCTAGCACCTTTGAGTTAATAGATGCGACGCCTGGCACTGGTATAGATTTGACTGTTAACCCCAGTGATATGCAAGTGCTTGAGCTAAGTCCCATTTCTCTTACCAAGGATTCTTCAACTGTGGTTGAAACAATCGTTCAACCCAAAGCAGCCAAAGCCGCCAAACCAAAAGCGCCGGCGCCTAGCGTTGCAAAAACCAAACCTAAACAAGATGATAGCCTGTTAAATGCACAAGGCTTACCTAATGGTTGGGCGGTTCAATTGGGTAGTTTTGGTAATCAGTCTAATGCGATTCGTTTAAAAGACAAAGTGCTCAAAGCAGGGTTTTCTGCTTATATCATACCTAATGGAAAATTATTTAAAGTGCTGGTAGGCCCAGAGCTTAATAGGTCAAAGGCTGAAGCCTTAAAAAAACAAATAGATACCAAGTTTAAAATGAACAGCTTAGTCATCTTATATGAAGTAGCAAAGCCTTAAGTAGGCGCGCTGTATACAATGAGTTAAGTATTTTATTATTTCGTTAATCAAGGTTAAATATGGAAAGCCTCAACGTTTTTGACTGGATCCTCGTTGCTATTATTAGTGCTTCTTGCATATTTGGATTACTGCGTGGTTTTGTTAAGGAACTCTTGTCGTTAGCTAGCTGGGTAGCTGCTTTTTTTGTTGCACGATTATTTTCCTTTAAGTTAAGCAATTTTATGGTGGATTGGATTGATCAGCCTCAGTTTCGCTTGATCGCGGCGTTTGCTATTTTGTTTGCTGCCACTTTAGTGGTGGGCGCTTTGATTAATAATGTGTTTTCTCGTTTAGTATCTGCCACAGGGTTATCTGGTACCGACCGCTTGTTTGGTATGGTCTTTGGTATTGTTCGTGGTGGATTGTTGGTTATTGTTCTGGTGTCTTTATTATCTCTAACACCAGTAAGTAATGACCAATGGTGGCAAAGTTCTTTGATTATTCCTCACTTTATCTTGGTAGATGAGTGGTCCTATAAAATGTCTAGTAGTGCCTCTGGCTTACTGGATATGTTTCAGAAAGCGCTATAATAGCGTTGCAATGAGGGTTTAAGCATGTGTGGTATCGTTGGTATTGTTGCCAAGTCTTACGTTAATCAGGAAATCTATGATGCCCTGACTTTTTTACAACACCGTGGCCAGGATGCTGCAGGTATGGTGACTTGCCATGAGGGCAAGTTTTTTCTACGTAAGGATAATGGCTTAGTACGAGACGTATTCCGTACTCGCCATATGCGTCGTTTAGTGGGTAATATGGGTATTGGCCATGTGCGTTATCCCACTGCCGGTAGCTCTAGCGCTGCTGAAGCACAGCCTTTCTATGTTAACTCACCTTATGGCATTGCCTTAGCACATAACGGCAACTTAACTAACGCTGCGCAGCTATCTGAAAGTATTTTTAAAGCCGATTTGCGTCATGTTAATACTAATTCAGATTCTGAAGTATTGCTTAACGTGTTTGCCCATGAGCTTCAACGTATAGGGCAGTTAGTGCCTAGTGAAGAAGATATTTTTTATGCTGTGCGTCAAGTTCATCGACGCTGCAAGGGTGGTTATGCAGTGATTGCTATGATCACAGGCATCGGCATCGTAGGAATGCGTGACCCATTTGGTATCCGTCCTTTGTGTTATGGCAAACGTGAGTCTGAACAAGGCACAGAATATATGGTGGCATCAGAAAGTGTGGCGCTAGATTCTGCAGGCTACACCATGGTTCGTGACTTAGACCCTGGTGAGTGTATCTATATTACTGAATCTGGCGCTGTGTTCACTCGCCAGTGTGCAGAAGACCCCGTATTGTCTCCTTGTCTGTTTGAGTATGTGTATTTAGCTAGGCCTGACTCTGTGATGGATGGCATCTCGGTGTATAAAGCACGCCTGAAAATGGGTGAATATCTAGCAGATAAGATTTTGCGAGATTGGCCAGATCATGACATTGACGTGGTGATTCCAATCCCAGATACAAGCCGCACTTCAGCTGTTGAGCTTGCTAGTAAGCTTGGGGTGAAGTTACGTGAAGGTTATATAAAAAACCGCTACATTGGCCGCACATTTATTATGCCAGGCCAAACCCAGCGCCAAAAGTCTGTAAGGCAAAAGCTCAACCCTATCGAGCTTGAGTTTCGTGGTAAGAATGTTTTACTAGTAGATGACTCTATCGTACGTGGTACTACATCTACGTTAATTATTGAAATGGCACGAGAAATGGGGGCTAAAAAGGTGTACTTTGCATCTGCAGCACCTGCTGTGCGTTTCCCCAACGTTTATGGTATTGATATGCCATCTGTAGATGAGTTAGTCGCTTATGGTCGTACTGACGAAGAAGTGGGAGAAATCATTGGAGCTGACCGGATGATTTACCAAGATCTTCCCGATTTGATTCGTTCAACCCAAGGTGGGGGTAGTGATATTGCTAACTTTGATTGTTCGGTATTTGATGGAAAGTATGTGACTGGTGACGTGGATGAGGCTTATTTGGATAATTTAGAATCTGAGCGTAACGATCAGGCCCAACACAAAATCGATGTGATTGATGATGATGCGTCTAAGGCAACTAACATGCAGAGCAATTTGTAGTCATGAAAAAGCAAAGCCTTCAAGAGCGCCAACAGCGCCAGAAAGATCACTTAAAAAATACTGCGTTGGCTACTCAGGCCATTAGAGCGGGTAGTATTTCTGGCACAGAGCAGGAACATAATGAAGCCATTTATGCCACCTCTAGCTTTATTTACGGTAGTGCCCAAGAAGCTGCCCAGTGCTTTAGTGGCGCCAGCCAAGGTAACATATACTCTCGCTTTACTAACCCAACTGTACGCACCTTTGAGCAACGTATTGCTGCAATGGAAGGCGGCCAAAAGGCTGTTGCTGCAAGCTCTGGCATGGCGGCTCTTACCAGCATCTTTTTGGGTCATTTAAAGCAAGGCGATCATATTGTATCTTCGTGCAGTATTTTTGGCTCTATTGTAGGTTTGTTTGATAACGTGCTCGCTAAGCTTGGTATTACTACCACCTATGTGAGTCCTTCAGATTATCAAGCATGGGAGAAAGCCATTGCCCCTAATACTAAAGCGTTATTTTTGGAATCACCTTCCAACCCATTAAGTGAAGTTGGTGACATTTCTTTGCTGTCAGCATTGGCGCACAAGCATAATGCATTAATGATAGTGGATAACTGTTTTTGTACTCCTGTTTTGCAAAACCCATTGGCACTGGGTGCTGACATTGTCATGCATTCTGCTACCAAGTACATTGATGGCCAAGGCCGCTGTGTAGGTGGTGTTGCGATAGGTAGTGAAGCGCTTATGGAGCCTGTATTTGGCTTTTTACGCACGGTTGGCACTAGTATGAGCCCATTTAATGCTTGGGTGTTTATTAATGGTTTAGAAACTTTGTCTTTACGTATGCAGGCGCATTGCTCTAGTGCATCTAAGCTTGCGCATTGGTTGGAAAGCCATCCAATGGTTGAGCGGGTTTATTACACTGGCTTAGAAAGTCATCCACAGCATGAATTAGCCAAAAAGCAGCAAAGCTTATTTGGTGCGGTGGTGTCCTTTGAGGTGAAAGGTAACAAAGAAGTTGCTTGGCGCTGTATTAATGAGACACAACTATTGTCGATTACAGGTAACTTTGGCGATGCAAAGTCTACCATTACTCATCCAGCATCTACTACACACTATAGAATGACTGCTCAAGCTCGTGAGTTGGCAGGCATTAAAGATAACCTTATTCGTGTATCTGTAGGTTTAGAAGACTACCAAGATATTCAGCAAGATTTAGACTTAGCTTTGTCACGTTGTTAGTTTAGCGTTTGGATTAAAGTCTAGATCAAAAAAAACCTTATTTTGTGAAAAATAAGGTTTTTTTGGTTATGGCTTAATTAAAAATTAAGCCACTTTTGAACCACTTTTAAACTACTTCTACGGATGCAATCACTTTGTCAGCAGCAGAGGTATAGCCTACTAGCTGGTCAAAGTTTAAGTAGCGGTATACTTCACCAGCCATAGTGTCTAGCTTATTGGCGTATTCTAAATATTCACTAGGTGTAGGCAACTTACCGTTCACTCCAGCCACAGCGGCAAGCTCTGCAGAGGCTAAGAATACATTTGCGCCCGTACCCAGGCGGTTAGGGAAGTTACGAGTAGAGGTGGATACCACTGTAGATTCCTCGGCAACACGGGCTTGGTTGCCCATACACAAAGAACAGCCTGGCATTTCTATACGAGCACCTGCCTTACCAAAAATGTTGTAATAACCTTCTTCAGTAAGTTGCGCAGCATCCATTTTAGTAGGTGGTGCAATCCACATACGTGTAGGAATAGTGCCGCCTGCTGCTTCTAATAGTTTACCAGCTGCACGGAAGTGACCAATGTTAGTCATACAAGAACCAATGAAAACCTCATCAATTTTTTGCCCTGCAACTGAAGATAATAGACGCGCATCATCTGGATCATTGGGTGCACATAAAATAGGTTCAGTAATTTGTGATACATCAATTTCAAGCACTTCTGCGTATTGTGCATCTTCGTCTGCGCGCATTAAATGAGGATCAGCCAACCATGCTTCCATGGCTATAATGCGTCGAGCGATAGTACGTTTGTCACCATATCCTTCAGTGATCATCCACTTAAGCATCACGACGTTGGAGCGTAGGTATTGGGCTACTGAATCTTCGCTTAAAGTGATGCTACAACCTGCAGCTGAGCGTTCAGCTGAAGCGTCAGACAATTCAAAGGCTTGTTCTACGGTTAGATCTTCTAAACCTTCAATTTCAAGAATACGGCCAGAAAAAGCATTAATTTTGCCTGATTTTTCAACTGTAAGTAGACCGTTTTCAATAGCGTAGTAGGGAATAGCATGTACAAGGTCACGCAAGGTGATGCCTGGGTTACGTTTACCAGTAAAGCGCACTAACACTGATTCTGGCATATCCAATGGCATTACACCTGTTGCCGCTGCAAAAGCGACTAAGCCTGATCCTGCAGGGAATGAAATGCCTAGAGGAAAGCGGGTGTGCGAATCTCCACCGGTCCCTACAGTGTCTGGCAATAACATGCGATTAAGCCATGAGTGAATAATGCCATCGCCTGGGCGTAGTGATACACCACCGCGATTCATAATGAAGTCAGGAAGGGTGTGTTGAGTCTGCACATCTACAGGCTTTGGATAAGCGGCTGTGTGACAAAAAGATTGCATGGTTAAATCAGCAGAGAAGCCTAAGCAAGCAAGGTCTTTTAATTCATCACGCGTCATTGGCCCAGTAGTGTCTTGTGAGCCTACAGTGGTCATCTTTGGCTCACAATATGTGCCAGGACGAATGCCTGTAGTTCCACAAGCCTTACCCACCATTTTTTGGGCCAATGTGTAGCCTTTGTCAGACTGGATCGGTGCCTTTGGAATTTCAAACAAATCAGATGCTTCCATGCCCAAGGCTGTGCGAGCACGGTCAGTAAGGCCTCGACCAATAATTAGTGGTATACGTCCACCAGCTCTAACTTCATCCAATAACACGTTGGTCTTTAGTTCAAATCGGCTAAGCTCTTGCCCAGTTTCATGGCTACGAACAACACCTTCATATGGATAGACATCAACCACATCACCCATGTGCATGTTAGAGACGTCCATCTCTATAGGCAATGCTCCAGCATCTTCCATAGTGTTAAAGAAGATAGGTGCGATCTGAGAGCCAAAGCAAAAGCCACCAGCGCGTTTGTTAGGTACGGCAGGAATGTCATCGCCAAAGAACCATAATACTGAGTTGGTGGCTGATTTACGTGATGAGCCTGTGCCTACAACATCACCTACATAAACTACAGGAAAGCCTTTTGCTTTTATTGCTGCAATTTGTTTGACAGGCCCAGCAGTGCCATGATCGTCAGGCTCAATGCCATCACGCTGCATCTTTAACATTGCGTTGGCGTGTAGCGGGATGTCTGGACGAGTAAAGGCATCTGGGGCAGGTGATAAATCATCTGTATTAGTTTCGCCAGTGACTTTAAACACGGTTAAACTAATTTTTTCCTCTAGTGTATTGCGTGAGGTAAACCATTCACCAGCTGCCCAAGACTGCATCACTTGCATAGCGTATTTATTACCAGCTTTGGCTTTTTCATCAACATCATGGAACGCATCAAACATCAGTAGTGTATGAGACAAGGCAGTAACAGCTGTGGCTGCTAGCTCTTCGTTGTCTAGGCAGGCAATTAAGGCTTGAATATTATAACCACCTAACATGGTACCTAAAATTTGAGTAGCTTCAATAGGGCTAACCAATGGAGAAGTAATTTCACCTAAGGTGATTGCTGTAAGAAAGCTGGCCTTTACATAAGCAGCTTGGTCAACACCTGCAGGCACCCGGTTACGAAGTAAATCTACCAAAAAAGCTTCTTCGCCTGCAGGTGGGGTTTTGAGTAGCTCAACAAGTTGCGCTGTTTGTTCTGCACTAAGTGGCTCGGGCGGAATGCCTTGGACGGCGCGCTCAGCAACATGGATACGATAAGCTTCTAACATGGTATAGCCTCTTTTGCCTTGAACGTTATTATTGGATCATTCAAGGTGTTGATCAATGGGAATCTAAATAACAATCATAATAATAGCATAATTAGCTAAATATTTCTAGCTGTTGGGTAGGTGTGATTTTTCACTATTTAAGTGTAACTTATTGATATATCTAGTAATAATTTATATAGATACAGTGTATTTAAATGTATTCATCACTCATTTGCATGACACAAATCCTAGACGCTGTGGGGTTGGGTGGGTACAATGCCAGCTGATTTCTAATTCGTCTTAGGTTAACTTTGTGGCATTAGCAGAACTACCCGCATTATCGCAGTTAAAACAGTTTTTGGGCTGCAGTACTCCCGTCTCTTGGGTGGAGAAGGCATTAGAAGAGCAAGATATTTTGCTAATTGATCATGCTCACTGTGAAAAAAAAGCAGCTTCTACTGCGATGCAGCTCATGTTTCGCCACCCAACCCGAGCTGATTTGTTAACAAAAATGTCTCGTTTGGCAAAGGAAGAGTTAATCCATTTTGAGCAAGTGTGCCGTATTATGCGCCAACGAGGTGTGGCCTATGATCACCTTGATGCGGGACGATACGTGGGCGGTATGCGCCATCTAGTGCGTACCCATGAGCCAGCTAAGTTAATGGACACTTTGATTATAGGTGCATTTGTAGAAGCAAGATCTTGTGAACGTTTTGAGTTGCTTATTCCTCATTTAGATAGCAGCTTAGCTAAATTTTATGCCTCATTATTAAAGTCAGAAGCTAGACACTACCAAGACTATTTATCCTTAGCCAAAGATGTCGCTATGGAGGTCGGTGGCACAGGTTTGGAAGATTATAATCAACGCATTGCTTTAGTACGAGACCTGGAAGTGACGCTTATTTGTACCGAAGATCCAATGTTTCGTTTTCATAGTGGAGTGCCCCCTAAGATTAAAGGTGGCCAATCAAATATCAACAAGGATGTAAGTCATGACTAATAAAGTTATTCAAGCTAATGTATTAATGTTAATTGCGGCGTCTATATGGGGCTTTGCTTTTGTAGCTCAACGAGTAGGTATGGAAACTATGGGGCCGCATTGGTTTAATAGTTTACGCTTTTTTATTGGGGCTATAGCTTTGATCCCTGTAGTTATGTGGATTGATAGTAAGAAAACTAAAGCGTCTAAACAAGAGTTAAAACCTTCTACAAAAACCCTGATTTTTGGTGGCTTAGCTGCAGGTGTTTTGTTATTTGTAGGTGCTACATTTCAGCAAGTGGGTCTGCAATACACTACAGCAGGTAAGGCTGGGTTTATTACTGGAATGTATATTTTTTTCGTACCTTTGATTGGCCTTTTCTTCCAAATGAAAACAGGTTTAGGCACTTGGTTAGGTGCTATTATTGCTCTTTGGGGTTTGTATCTTTTAAGCATTAATGATGATTTTTCTTTAAGCAAGGGCGACACTTTGCAGCTCATCTGTGCGGTGGCCTTTGCTGGGCACGTATTAATGATTGGTTATCTTGCCTCACGTATGGATGTAGTAAAGCTATCACTGATTCAGTTTTTTGTAGCTGGCATGCTTGCTATGTTCTTAGCGTTATATTTTGAACAGCTGTCTTGGGCTATAATTAGCTCAACGGCTGTGCCATTGTTGTTTGCAGGGGTGATGTCTACAGGCATTGCTTACACCTTGCAGACTGTTGCTCAACAGCACGCACACCCGTCTCATGCAGCTATTATACTAAGCTCAGAAGGGGTATTTGCAGTGCTTGGTGGGTATTTATTGCTTAATGAGGTTTTACCTCCCAAAGGTTTGTTGGGTTGTAGTCTTATTCTAATGGGTATGCTGATATCTCAGCTTATGCCTGACGTGCGTTGGCCAAAACGCACTAAAACAGCGTAACTTACGCTTAACTTAGGTCATTTAATATGCTCAGCCAATTATCTCCAGTGTGCCCACCGAAGCTGCTCAAGCAAGCTCAAGCATTACCAGCTATGACTACTGCAGTAGTCAATGCAGGTTCACAGCTTGCCTTAGAAAGTGCAAGGTTGGCTTTTGAAGCTGGCATTATTATTCCAGTGCTTGTGGGTGATCTAGAGGCAATACATAAAGCAGCTGGCGCCATTGGTTGGTCTGTTGATGGATTTACTCTCATCGCTAGTAATGGTGAGGTAGATGCCGCTGAAAAAGCAGTGCAGTGTGTTCATCAAGGTGTGGCTAAGTTGTTGATGAAGGGTAATTTACATACAGACGTGTTAATTCGTGCTTTGTTGAATAAGCAAAGTGGGTTAAGAACAGGTGAGCGCTTAAGTCACTTATTCCATATGTCTGTACCTGATAGCGAGCGTGTTTTGTGTATTACTGATGCGGTTGTTAACGTTATGCCTGATACTAAAACCCAGTTGAGTATTTTGCGTGGTGCTACAGATGTAATGCATGCGTTGGGGAACCTAAGCCCTAAGGTAGCGCTGCTGTCAGCCACAGAGGTGGTCACTCAAGCAATGCCTTCAAGCGCCAATGCTAAGGAACTCTTAGGTGTAATGACGAAGCAAGATCATGCCGCTGCACAGGTGTTTGGACCTTTAGCATTTGATGGGGCTATATCTCCAGAAGCCGCTAAACTAAAGGGTATAGATAATCCAGTAGCAGGTTATGCAGATGTTTTATTGGTGCCTAATATTGAAACGGGTAATGCTATTTTTAAGCAATTAGTTTATTTTAGTGGTGCCACAGCAGCTGGAGTATTAATGGGTGCCAAGGTGCCTGTAATGCTAACCTCAAGAGCTGATCCACCAGCGGCAAGATTAGCTTCTGCAGCACTTGCTGTAGTTTATGCTCATCATCTTAGCCAAAAAAACTAGCCACTTACAGCGATGGCTATAGAGGTTTTTTTTGCCGTACTTTTGGCTGCAGCTTTGCATGCAGGCTGGAATGCACTGGTAAAAATAAACGCTGAGCCCATTATTGCGATGGGCCTTATTATGCTGTGTACGAGTATAGTAGCCTTGGGTTTTATGCCTTTTGTCGCATTTCCCCAATCTAAGCTTTGGCCCTTTTTGCTTATTACCCTCATTCTCCACTTTGGTTACAAAGTATTTCTAGTAAAAGCCTATGCTCAAGGTGATTTTGGGCAGATTTATCCTATTGCTAGAGGTAGTGGCCCCGTTTGGGTGTTGTTAGTCAGCGTGATTTTCTTAGGTGTAGAATTTACTCAGCTTGAGATCTTGGCAGTGTTAGTAGTGACAGGAGGCATCGCCACTTTATCGCACTTTAAGCGCAGTAAACCTTTAGGCGTAGGCTTTTACTATGCATTAGTCACTGGGTTATGGATTGCTGGATACACAATGGTGGACGGCTTTGCTGTGAGCCAATTAGGTCAAGTGCATAGCTATGTGGTTTGGCTGTTTTTTTTGGATGGCATTATCGCTGCTGTTTGGGCCTATAATTATAAACCTCAGGTTTTTGTCGCTAGTTTAAGGCGCTATTGGTTTGTTGCGATAGGTGGCGGTGTCATGTCTATGGCAGCTTATTGGATATGCTTATGGGCTATGACTCAGGCGCCCGTTGCGATGGTCGCGGCGTTACGCGAAACTTCTGTTTTGTTTGGTGCTTTGTTAAGCACCTACATGTTTAAGGAGGTGCTGGGGCCAAAGCGATGGATCTCTGCTGTGTTGATCTGTGTTGGTTTAGTATTAATAAAGTTAGCTTAGTCTGATTGATCTAAATTGGGTTGAATCATTTCGTCCATGATCTGCGACAGCTTCTCTATACCTGGTGCTATCAACTTGGGGTTAATAGATGAATAGCCTAAACGGAAGTAGTTTAGTGGTCTGTTATCTCCTAAAAAGTGGATATCGCCAGATTCTATTAAAATACCTTGTGCAGCCGCTTTTTCTTTAAGTAACCTTGCATCAAGTCCTTCTGGGCCTTTGACCCAGTAACAAGACCCGCCAAAAGTAGGTTGTTCTGCCAATCCAGGCATATGTTTTTGAAGTGCTTCAGCCATTATTTTATGACGCTCTTGATAGGCTTTAACTAAGGTTGTGGCCAAAGAATCATAATAACCACGAGCAATAAATAACCCAATACTGCGCTGGTTATTGGCAGGTGGGTGGCGCAACATTAAGCGTCTCAATGAGCGAGCTTCGGCAATTAATTCTTTATTTGCAACAAGATAACCAATACGCAAACCAGGTGCTAATGTTTTAGAAAAACTACCCATGTAGATCACTCGGCCATGCTTGTCTAAGCTTTTAAGGGCAGGTGATGGTGCTTGATGGAAATTGGCTTCACATTCATAATCATCTTCAATGATTAAAAAATCTTCTTGGCTGGCCATTTCTAGCAGCTTGCGCCGGCGATCTAACGGCATGGTTACCGTAGTGGGGTATTGATGGCTAGGGGTAACGTATACACAGTCGCACTCTGCAAGACCCTTGTCTACAATGAGGCCCTCGTCATCAACAGGCAGTGCTTTAAGCTTAGATGGGTTAAGGCTAGCAATATTGCGAATATCCACATATCCAGGGTCTTCTATACCCATAGTCGTGTTTTTATCAAGCAAAAGCTTAGCTAGCATGTATAAGCCGTGCTGGCAGCCTATGGTAATTAATATTTCTTCAGGGTCAGCCCATACACCTCGGCGAGGCAGAATACGGGTATGAATTTGCTCAATTAGCATGGGGTCATCAGCAATGAAATGATCGGCAGCCCAACTGCGAATAGCAGGCACGCTCACATTATCACGACAGCATTCACGCCAATGGTTAGTGGGAAACAAATCAGGATCAAATTGGCCATAGATAAAAGGATATTGATAGTTTTGCCAATCGCTAGGCTTAGTAATGTTTTCTTGCTGAGTTGGGTTTAACTTAAAGCGACCTTGCCAATCTGGCTCTGTGCCAGAGGTGTGGCGTTCATCTGAAATTGTTTCCAGCTGCACGTTGTGGTTTAAAATATCCGGGTTAACAAAATAACCACTACGCTCTTTTGCGATGAGGTAGCCATCATCTAGCAAGTGTTCGTAGGCCAACACCACTGTGTTTCGGGCCACGTTAAGCTGCTTTGCCAGTTTTCGGCTAGATGGCAGTGACGAATCCAAAGGGATATGATGATCTAAAATAGCTTTAGCAATCTGCTGGCGCAGTTGTTGCTGTAGGCTGGCGTTTAATCCAGCATCCAAGATGAACAATGGGTGGCTCATGAGGTTGCTCTTAGTAATGTAATTATCTTAATTCTAAAGTGTGAATGGGTAAAATACCTAGTGATTTTTGTTTTAACTTTAATTCGCAAAACTTTGGTATCACCATTTGCTTTTAACTGGTTCTACGCTTTGGGTTAAGTTTACAAGTAAGCTTTGCTCAAATTGGGCCAAAACCCGTATTCTGTTGCCTTCGCCCTAGCTTATATTGGGCCTTTACAGTTGGAGTTTAAATCATGAAGTACGACGTAAATAACTACGATAAAAAAGACGCGTTAGCTGATGACCGCAATCACGTATGGCATCACATCACTCAGCATAAGCCCCTTGAAGATAAAGATCCTTTAATGATTGTTGAAGGCAAGGGAATGCACGTCACTGATATTAATGGCAAAGTGCATTTGGATGCTGTTTCTGGCGCGGTATGGACTGTAAACGTAGGCTACGGCCGCGAATCTATTGCTAATGCTGTGCGTGATCAATTGGTTAAGCTTAACTATTTTGCCAATAGTGCAGGCACGCTGCCAGGTGCGCTTTTTGCTAAAAATCTGATTGATAAAATGCCAGGCATGAGTCGTGTTTATTATTCTAACTCCGGTTCTGAAGCTAACGAAAAAGCCTATAAAATTGTACGTCAAATTTCTGCTAAAAAATATGGTGGTAAAAAGCATAAGATTCTTTATCGTGACCGCGATTATCATGGCACTACTATTACTGCGCTAAGTTCAACTGGTCAGCATGAACGTAAAAACCAATATGGGCCTTTTACTCCAGGCTTTGTAGAGTTTCCACATTGTTCTGCGTACCATTCTGAAAATGGTAGCGATGCCGACTTTGGTATTCAAGCTGCCCAAGCAATGGAAGAAGTCATTTTACGTGAAGGCCCGGACACGGTAGGTGGCGTTATAGTAGAGCCTATTACTGCTGGTGGTGGAGTGATTGTTCCACCACAAGGCTACTTTGAAGAAATTCGCCGTATCTGTGACAAGCATAATGTTTTATTAATTATGGACGAAGTAGTATGTGGTTTAGGCCGCACTGGTACTTGGTTTGGCTATCAACACTTTAACGTTATCCCTGATATTGTGACTATGGCAAAGGGTGTAGCTAGTGGTTATGCAGCTATATCTTGCACAGTAACAACAGAAGCTGTGTTTGAAACGTTTAAATCTGACGCCTCTGATCCGATGGATTATTTCCGTGATATTTCAACCTTTGGTGGTTGTACTGCCGGTCCTGCTGCTGCACTAGAAAACATGCGCATTATTGAAGATGAAAATCTGATGGAAAATGTTGTAGTAATGGGCGAATACTTAAGCAAGCGCCTACATGAACTTAAGGACAAGCACTCAATTATAGGTGATGTTCGTGGCAAGGGGCTATTTCAAGGTGTTGAACTGGTGACAGATCGTCAAACCCGTGAACCAGTCCATGAAAGCGTAGCGATTGCTATTGCAGGAGACTGCATGGCCAATGGCGTCATTATTGGCCGCACTAACCGAAGCTTTACTAGTCATAACAACACTTTGTGCTTGAGTCCTGCGCTTATTGCTACTCAAACTGAGTTGGATGAAATAGTAGATGCTATTGACGCCGCCATCACTCGTGTTACTGCCTAGTAGCTAAGCGCTGTATATTGCAGTCATAGTCATTCTAAAAAACCTATTCATGAGCCCTTGGTTACATGAATAGGTTTTTTTGTGTCTGTGAATAGGTGTCATATCAAGTCCCTTGGTACTATAATAATCTTTCATCTAGTATGCTTTGATCGAATTTAGGAACTAAACCACCATGGACATTACCAAAATAAGTGACACTTTTGCTGTAGCGACACAAATTTTAGCCCAAGATATGCCAATGCTAAAAGCGCAGGGTATGACCACCATTATTAATAACCGTCCAGATGGCGAAGAAGGGCACCCTTCAAGTAGTGCTCAATTACAAGCTGCTGCTGAAGCATTGGGTATGGCATATCATTTTATTCCAGTTGTGGGCATGAATTTCCCCCAGGCTGCTGTGTCTGAAATGGCCCAAGTAGTAACGCAGTCATCTAGCAAGGTATTAGCATTTTGTCGCACTGGTAATCGATCTATCAACATGTGGGCAAGAGCAAATGAGTTGGCTGATACTGGTGTTGATGTGTCAGCATTAGTGGCAAAAACGTCTTTCAAGCTTGTTTAACATTAGCGCACTTGTAGATTATGGGAGCTCATGTTTATAAGGCTATATAACTAAAGGTTATAAAAATATTGTTTTTTATTCCATTACATTAGCTTAGTCTAGTGCTATAGTGAATCAAATGGATCCAAAGCGTAAATGTTCTTGGGTCCAATGTACTAAAGATTCTCTATAGGAGGCTGATATGGCTAATGTGGGCACTCAACTGAAGTTGAACTATGTTTTTGAAACTGAGCAATTATCTGAAGAGGTGAGGGCCACTTGTAACTTGCGCATAGTTCAGCAGAACAGGCCGTTAATTAAAACCAGTAATCCAATAAACCCTAATGTTGCAGAAATTTCTCCTGTATTTGTAGGTATTGCTGGTTAAATGTTTAGAATTTAATATTTTCCTCCTTTGTTAGCTGCCATTGGCAGCTTTTTTTTGCGTGACGTTTGGGCATTTTATAAGGTATTTGCGGCTTTTATAGCTACTTTGTTTTTAGTTAAGGGATGCTGCAAGTTACAGTGTAAAGTCTGGCCCTAAGGTAAAATAAAGTTTGGCTGTTGGACAAAAGTGTTACATCCTATATGCTTTGTGTCATCAACCTTATAAGCGTTTTTTCCTATGACTAAAAGCCAAGACCTGCCTCAGTTTGAAGATCACTCGAAACAAGAACATCGATACACCACTTGCTATATGTGCGCCTGTAGATGCGGTATTAAAGTCACTATAGAAGACGAAAAAATACGTTTTGTACAAGGTAACCCAGATCACCCAGTGAACAAAGGTGTACTTTGTGCCAAGGGTAATTCGGCCATTATGAAGCAACTCTCGCCGGCTAAACTAAAACAACCTTTATTGCGCAAGCCAGGCACAGAAAGGGGTGCTGGAGAGTTTGTACCTATTTCATGGGATGCAGCTCTAGAAATGTTAACGGCTCGATTAGCCAATATTCGTGCGACAGACCCTAAAAAATTGGCCTACTTTACTGGTCGAGACCAAATGCAGGCTTTAACGGGCCTTTGGGCTAGCCAGTTTGGCACTATTAACTGGGCAGCCCACGGAGGCTTTTGTTCGGTAAATATGGCAGCTGCTGGTTTGTACACTATGGGGCACTCGTTTTGGGAATTTGGTGACCCAGATTGGGAACGGACTAAATACTTTATGATGTGGGGCGTGGCAGAAGACCATGCGTCCAATCCAATAAAACTAGGCCTAAAACGTATTAAAGAGCGTGGAGCTAAGTTTGTTGCTGTTAACCCAGTGCGAACTGGCTATCAAGCTATTGCTGACGAGTGGGTTGCTATTACCCCAGGCACAGACGGTATGTTTGCCCTTTCTATGATGCAAGTATTGCTAAGAGAAGGCTTAATAGATGACGAGTTTTTAATTCGTTATACCAACGGACCACAGTTAGTTATCAACAATCCTGGCAAGCAAGGCGATGGCTTATTATTGCGTGACGAGCAAGGTAACCCTCAAGTGTGGGATCAGCACACTAATGGTGTGCAATCAGCATTAAGTGCTGAGGTAGCACCTGCCTTAATAGGTGAATATGAAGCACCTTGTGGCACACCCGTTAGAACCGCCTTTAGTATTTTAATGGAAAAATACATGGCGCCAGAATATGCGCCAGAAGCTGCAGCAAAAATATGTGGCATTGATGCGGACAGTATTGAACGTATTGCCCTAGAAATGGCTCATGTGGCCTTTAAAGAAACCATCACTATTGACACAGAGTGGACCGATTGGGCTGGGCGTAAACAAACTCAGTTTATTGGTAGGCCTGTATCCATGCATGCAATGCGTGGCATATCAGCGCACTCAAATGGTTTTCAGACGTGCCGCGCCATCCACCTACTGCAAGTTGTATTAGGTACTATTGATTGTCCAGGTGGACATTTGGCCAAGCCACCGTTTCCTAAGCACATTGTGCCGCCGATTAAACCCGCTAAGGGTAATGCACCCAATACGCCGCTAGAATCTGCACCTTTAGGTTTTCCTACTCAGCCAGAAGATTTGGTCATTGATGAAAACGGTAAGCCTAGGCGTATTGATAAAGCTTATTCTTG
Source organism: Oceanospirillaceae bacterium UBA7410 (assembly GCA_002470565.1). Taxonomy (GTDB): domain Bacteria; phylum Pseudomonadota; class Gammaproteobacteria; order Pseudomonadales; family Balneatricaceae; genus Njordibacter. The sequence continues at coordinate 28,647 of DKMQ01000045.1, forward strand.
GGATGCTCCTATTGCCAATCACGGGCTAATGCATATGGTGATTAGTAACGCCGTAGCTGGCGACCCATACCGCATCGACACATTGATGTTGTTCATGGCTAATATGGCATGGAATTCGAGTATGAACACAGCCCAAACTATGGATATGCTTCGATCTAAGGATGATGACGGAGAGTACAAAATTCCGTTTATAGTCACTTGTGATGCATTCCACTCAGAGACGGTTAATTTCTCTGATTTAGTGCTGCCAGATACCACGTTCCTTGAACGTTACGACACTATTTCTATGTTGGATCGTCCTATTTCAGAAGTGGATGCAGCGGCTGACTCTATTCGCCAGCCCATTTTGGCTATCGATCGAGACGTACGTAGCTGGCAAGAAGTCATGGTGGATTTGGCGGGACGCTTAAAATTTCCAGCCTTTACTAATGATGAAGGGCTGCCTAAGTACAAAGGCTATGAAGACTTTATCGTTAACTTTGAGCGCGCACCTGGTATTGGGTTTTTAGCTGGATGGCGCGGTAAAAATGGTGAAAAGTCTTTGCGCGGTGAACCTAATCCGAATCAATGGCAAGCTTACATAGATAACCAGTGTTTCTTTAAGTTTGAGCTTAAACCTAACCAAAGGTATATGCGTCATGCCAACAGAGATTATCTAGAGCTAGCCAAAGAAGCCAGTTGGGTAGGCAGTACGGATCAGATTGTTATTGAAATCTATTCTGAAACTTTGCAAAAATTCCGTCTGGCAGGGCAAGGTCTATATGACGGCCCACAACCTACCGAAGAACATCATAAAGAACGTTTGAAAACGTATTTTGATCCATTGCCATTTTACTACCCGCCTCTAGAGCAGGCGCGAACAGATGCAAAAGAGTATCCATTTTTTGCCGTTAACCAGCGGCCTATGTTTATGTATCATTCATGGGATTCGCAAAACTCGTGGCTGCGTCAAATCATGTCTCAAAACTACCTATATATGCACCGTAGTAAAGGTGAAGCGCTAGGTATTAAAGACTTTGGCTGGGCATGGGTAGAGTCACACAATGGACGTATACGTGTACAAGTTAAATTGATGGAAGGGGTTAACCCAGAAACAGTGTGGACATGGAACGCCATCGCTAAGCAGCAAGGCACTTGGGGTTTAAGTGATGATGCGAACGAGTCTCAAAAAGGCTTCTTAATGAATCACCTTATTAATGAGCTATTACCAGGAGAAGCTGAAGCTGGTGGTCATCGCATGACTAACTCTGACCCAGTGACAGGTCAAGCCGCTTGGTATGACTTAAGGGTGAAAATTACCCCAGTGGGTAAGGATGAAATTCCCTTGGAAGAACAAAACCTTGCATGGCCGCGCTTTGATAAAGCCAAGGGATTGCCTAACTTCACACCTGCAAGCAAGATGAGCAGTTATAGTAGTCATCCTAATATAAACATTAGCCGTGGCTGGCGTGATATTTTTAGCCGAGGTGCAAAATGAAATTAGGTTTAGTTGTCGATTTAGATACTTGTGTTGGTTGTCATGCATGTGCAACAGCCTGTAAGCAGTGGAATACCTCTGGCACCATTGGCCCTTTAAGTGATGAAAGGCCTCATGGTAAGGATCCAAGTGGTAGTTGGCTTAACCGCATACATTCTTACGAAGTAGGTGACAGCCCACATAGTAAAACAGTGAATATCCCTATGTCGTGTATGCACTGTGAAACAGCAGACTGTGTCACAGTATGTCCTACAGGTGCTTCTTACAAGCGAGAAGAAGACGGTATAGTGCTGATTGACCAAGATAAGTGCATGGGTTGTAATCTATGTTCTTGGGCTTGTCCGTACGGTGCACGTGAACTAGATGCAGACTCTGGCACTATGAAAAAGTGTACCTTATGTGTAGATCGTATTTATGACGAACAATTGCCTGAAGCTGAGCGTCAGCCAGCTTGTGTATTAACTTGCCCAACATCTTCTCGAGTATTTGGAGATTTTGATGATCCAGATTCAGAAGTTTCAAGGTTAACCCGAGAACGTGCGGGACAGCAGCTAATGCCAGAGCTTGGTTATAATCCAGTGAACACTTATTTGCCGCCAAGAAACCCGAAGCAGCAGGATAAGATTGAAGTGTCGCCCATGCAGGGTGTCAGGCAACTGGTTAATCGAATTATTAACCGTTAATTATTACGCCAAAGTTAGGTATTTATTATGCATCCCGCTTTTTCAGTTCTTATTTTTACCGTCACATCTGGTGCTGGCTATGGTTTATTAGCGTGGCTTGGAGCCGGTCAGTTATTGGGTCTGACACAAGCCTATACGATAGGTTTACAATTAACTCTAGGTGTCATGGCAATGGTGCTTATTACCATCGGCCTGGTTTCTTCCACGATGCACTTGGCTAGTCCAAAAAATGCGTGGCGATCTTTTAGCCGCTTTCGCACCTCATGGCTATCTCGTGAAGCCGTATTTGCAGTGCTGCTTTATCCAATTGCTGCGCTTTATGCAGCTGCCATATTCTGGCAGTGGTCAATGATCGATGTATTGGCTGGTTTAAGCATGGTGTTTGCACTGATCATCTTATTTACCACAAGTATGATTTACGCCAGCTTAAAAACCATTCGTCAATGGAACACACCAATGGTGCCTGCGTTGTTTATGGCGTATGCGCTGATGAGCGGAGGGTTGTTATTTGTTGCAGTCAGTGGCTTCTCTGGGGTGCTTAATCCACAGTTGTTAATCGTGGTTATGGCGTTAGTGCTGATCACTTTAGCTTTAAAAATGGTTTATTTTTTCTGGCAAGGAAAACCTACAGGTGCCACTATTCAAACAGCTACCGGTTTTTCCCAAGCTAGCGTGCGTTTGTTAGATGCAGGCCATAGTGCCCCAACTTTTTTAAACAGAGAGTTTGGCTACCAAGTGGCTGCAGACTTCCTTTTACGATTGCGTATAGTGATGACATTCGCTGTATTTATGTTGCCTTTAGGCCTGGTTTATTGGGTGTTCGCTGACACTGGAATAGTAGAGATATTAGCAGTGGCCTGGGTCATAATGATGGCTGGCTTGTTGCTAGAACGCTGGTTGTTTTTTGCTGAAGCTAGGCATGTGGTGCGTCTGTATCAAGGAGATCAACGCACTTAAATGGAAAGCATAAACCTAAATTGGTTTTACCTACCATTATCTTCTTTCGAACTCGCTTATGTCCTAAGCATCGTCTTTTTTGCAGGCGTTGTAAGGGGGGTAGCGGGTTTTGGCTTTTCTGCCCTGTGTTTTTTCGCCCTTGCTCCCATTTTTAACGCTCAAACGATTGTTCCTTTGATGTTTGTCATGGAGCTAATGGCAAGTTTGCATTTGTTACCCAAGGTTTGGCGTCACATACCTTGGCGATGGATGATAATCCTTAGCGTTGGCACATTGGTAGGCACGCCTTTGGGTGTGATTGGACTACAACATTGGCAGTCTGATATGGTGCGTGGTTTAGCAGGCGCAGGAGTATTGGTCGCTTGCTTTGCCTTATGGAATCAGTGGCATTTCAAGTCTGCTAATAGCGTTGGGTGGTTGTTGTTGGCAGGCGCGGTGGTAGGGTTTGTTAACGGCCTAGCAAGTATTGGTGGGTTAGTGGTGGCGGTGTATATGATGTCATCAAAAATGTCTCATGTCGTCATGCGTGCGGGCTTAATTATGTTTTTTTTAGTGACTGACCTATATGGTTTGGCCTGGTTCCATGGTCAAGACCTTTTGGCTCCTGAGGTGCCAAGCCTGCTGCTTGTGATGATGCCGGTCATGTTGGTTGGCAATCAAATTGGGTCTGTTTTGTTTGATCGAATTGATGCTTTAGCCATGCGCAGAGTAACATTAAGTTTATTGTCAGCACTTGCAAGCATTGCCTTGTATAGCGCATTATCTAATCTGTAAGTATAGACATTCGTCATTGCCTCAATTCCTATTATTGGAACATTCATTATGGTTTCGAAGCCATGTGAAAAACTGTCTCTATAACCCCTTCTAATAATCATTAAGGTAGAAGCATGAAGGTATCAAACAAAAAAGCAATTGTCTTTGGAGGCCACTGTTATTACTGTGAGTCGTAACCCCAAAAAGGCGGGTGATGTGCCTGCAGGAGTGACGCTAAAAAAATGCGACGTGACTGACCGCCAGCAATTAGCAAAGCTATTCAAGACTGTGCTCCTTTTGACATCCTAGTGAGCTTTGCTACGCATGGAACACGTGCTCTAGGGCCTTTAGTAGACATGGATATGGATGGTTACTTAGCTAATAATAGCTTTCATGTCGTTTTTTTGGCCTAGTTTTTGGATGTTACATCCAAACGATGTCATCCTGCTCTGTGTCATCAAGCAACCAGTTGGCCCCTGAAGGGTGATGAATATATGCATTTCTAGATATTGGCCCTAAGGATGCTAATATTTTGGCTATGGCTTATTTAGCGAAGGGGAGTATATTTACTCTCCTGCCTATTGATACGAGCAGATGGACCTATAAACACGTTGGCTTATTTAGCGAAGGGGAGTATATTTAATTTTCTGCCTATTGATACAAGCAGATAGACTTATAAACACGTCTTTTACGTTTGGTTCTTTCCAATTATAAAAATCATAATATTTAGGAGCACTTAAATGAAATTAAAATCAATCGCTAGCAGCGTTGTAGCTGCTACAGCACTAATGGCTGGAGCATCTTCTGCAACAGCTGCCGAAGAACTTACGGTTGCATACTTCCTTGAATGGCCAATGCCTTTCCAAGCAGCTAAGGTTTCTGGTGCTTATGATGAAGCGCTAGGAATGAAAGTAAATTGGGTTGCCTTTGATACAGGTACGGCCATGTCAGCTGCTATGGCATCTGGCGACGTGCAGATTTCTGTATCTCAAGGTTTGCCTCCATTTGTAGTTGCCACATCTGCTGGTCAAGATCTACAAATCGTTGATGTTGCCGTTTCTTACTCTAATAACGACAACTGTGTAGTTCGTTCTGACCTCGAAATTGACAAAGACTCTGCTGGTGACCTAGCTGGTAAAAAAGTTGCAGTGCCACTTGGCACAGCTGCTCATTACGGCTTCTTGAAGCAAATGGACCACTTTGGTGTGGCTCTAGACAGCATGGAAATTGTTGACATGGCGCCTGCTGAAGGCTCTGTAGCATTAGCTCAAGGCGCTATCGACATGGCTTGTGGTTGGGGCGGTGGTCTACGTCGTATGAAGGAAAGCGGTAACGTATTGCTAACTGGTGCGGAAAAAGAAGCATTGGGTATTTTGGTACTTGATGTAACTACTGCACCTGCAGAATTTATTGCTGAAAATAGCGATATCGTGTCTAAGTTCTTGGCTGTAACTGCCGATGCAAACGCTGCATGGAACGCGTCTCAGCCTGAGTTCATGTTGAACATGATCGCTAAAGACGCAGGCATGAGCAGTGCTGATGCTGCTAGCTCTTTGTCTACTTTCATCTTCCCAAGCACTGAAGAGCAGTTGTCTTCTAAGTGGTTAGGTGGTGGTGTTCAAGACTTTATGGGCGGCGTTGCTGCAGTATTTGTTAACGCTGGATCTATCCCATCTGCTAATGCTAGCTATGCTGGCAACGTTGAGTCTGGCCCTCTAGCAGCTACTGTTAAGTAAGCTGGTTAGAATTGCCAAATTAAAGCTGAGGTCTAGAGTTCTTTAGGCCTCAGTTTTATATTTGGTTTTCCACGGTGTCAGGGGCAATTTTGCAAGTACTTAGCAACTTCGTACTGAACTGGGATCGTGAACTATAAATAAACTCGTTAGTATATGGTATGTGTGTACTTGTATTGTGCATCACACGGTATTGGTGTATCCCACTTATAATTAATCATATGGTCGATAAATAACTTTCGAGTTTTCATAATCAACAATATTTAGAAGGAATGAGGCGTGGCTGATTTACATATTGACAATGTATCCATGCGTTTTGACTTGCCCGGTGGTGGATCTGTACAAGCGCTTAAAAATATCAACTTAAATATTAAGTCTGGGCAGTTGCTCAGTGTTCTAGGCCCATCAGGTTGTGGTAAGACTACTTTGTTAAACATCGTGGCCGGCTTTTTGGCCCAGACAGAAGGTGATATTCTTTTAGAAGGTGATGTCATCAGTGGCCCGGGCCCAGAGCGCGGTATGGTATTTCAGCAAGGGGCTTTATTTGAATGGATGAGCGTGCGTAAGAACGTTTCCTTTGGGCCTGACATGAAAGGTGTTCCAAAGGCCCAGAGCGCACCTGAAGTAGACCGTTTGTTAGAACTGGTTGGTCTGCAAGAATTTAAAGACAAGGCAGTTTATGAGCTTTCTGGTGGTATGCAACAACGTGTGGCGTTGGCCCGCTGCCTTGCTAACGATCCAGACGTTATTCTTATGGACGAGCCGCTAGGTGCATTGGACGCGTTAACCCGTGAAAAGATGCAATCTTTGGTATTAGACCTGTGGAAAGAAACAGGCAAGACCATTATTTTAATTACTCACTCGGTAGAAGAAGCGTTGCTGCTTGGCGAACGCCTATTGGTTATGGCGCCGCGACCAGGGCGGGTGCACAAAGAGTATTATTTACCATTCGCCGAACTCGGTGTTGGTGCTGATTTGCGTGAAGTGAAGAAACACCCAGATTACAATTCTAAGCGTGAAGAAATTTTATCGATGATTTGGGAAATGGAAGAAGAAATCATGGGTCGAACTGAGGAAGAAAGCTAATGAACGATTCAAATGT
>DKMQ01000045.1:35413-46631 GCA_002470565.1 Oceanospirillaceae bacterium UBA7410
CCTTACTTAGCGGGCTTTATTGCCATTATCGTGGCTAGTCAAACCATATGGCACAGGGTTCGTAATAGCGTGGACACTGGTGGTAGTTTCAATTCTTTAAAAACAGTGACCTTTGGTGATGAAAGCACCGTGGTATCCAATAAGTCAGCCTCTGTACTATCATTGTTGTTAATCTTTGTACTCTGGGGGGCTTTTACTGGTTCACAACTATTGCCCAGTTTTTTACACGTACCTGGCCCGTTTATGGGTGGTGGCCAATTTACCTACACGGCTGATAACGGCGCAGGTCAAGTCGATACGGCGAGTGTAGATGTGATTGTTCATGCTGCGGGTGAGAAAGCTGATAAACCAAAGGTAGAGTCCGGCGACGGCTTTGCTGCTAATGACGCAATAGTTATTCAGGTTTATCGTTCTAAACTGCTTTTATGGGATAAAAATGATGACCAGAAACGCAAGACGGGCGCCTCTATAGTCAAAGTCGATGGCCAATCCATTAGTAAGGGTAACACCGTAGATGTTGGTTTTGCTAGAGTTGCACTGACAGACAAGGGCACTTTGAACATCGTTCCCCATAAGGGTGTGCAGATGGAGAGCATTTACTTGCCCTCGCCAGAGAAAGTATGGAAAAGCTTAGTGACTATCTCTAAAGACGGTTACCAAAATGTCACTTTGGGTGAGCATTTAGGCTTTAGTCTGTGGCGTGTTGTCATGGGTTTTCTCATCGGTGCTATAGTGGGTATTCCCCTTGGTTACGCCATGGGCTTGTCTAACTGGTTTCGTGGTTGGTTTGATCCCGTTGTTGAGTTTATGCGCCCTGTGCCGCCATTAGCTTTGATTCCTTTGGTTATTATTTGGGCCGGTATTGGTGAAGAAGGCAAGGTAGTGTTGCTGTTCCTCGCTGCTTTATGGATTATGGCCATTGCTGCACGCTCTGGTGTGTCTGGAGTAAGAATCACCAAAATTCATGCGGCATACAGCTTAGGTGCTAGCAAAACCCAGATTTTACGCCACGTAATCATCCCCAATTCACTTCCGGAAATATTCACCGGAGCAAGGGTGGCCATGGGTGTTTGTTGGGGTACCGTAGTTGCGGCTGAATTAGTTGCTGCAGAAAAGGGTATTGGTAAAATGATCGTGGCTGCGTCAAAGTTTCAAAATACCGAAATTGTAATCATGGGTATCATATTGATCGGTTTGATTGGTTTTGCTATTGACGTGGGTATTCGCTTGTTAGAAAAATACCTAGTGCCATGGAAAGGTAAGGGTTAATGATTACTGCAATCAGCTAACTAATAAGCAATAAAAAACCAGCTTGTGTATCACTAGCTGGTTTTTTTTGATCTATTAATAATAAAAATGTAAGTCTAAATCTAAATCTAAATGGGTTCGCGAATGAGGTGCCAAGCTTCGCCTTGGGGCCAGCTTAGGTAGTCAAAGTGACCGCCCCAATCACCCAAAACAACACGCTCTCCATTTTTTAAGTGATGTACTTTTGGCCTATGAGTATGGCCATGAATGAGTAAGTTCACCTGAGAATGCCGCATGGCTTGCGTTACAGTCTGAGCATTAACATCCATAATATCGTTTGATTTATTGGCCGTCATCTCTTTGCTTTGTTGGCGGTAATGGGCAGCTTGTTGCATGCGCAACGCTGGCGTCATGGAAAGAAATTGGTTTTGCCAGTGCGGATCTCGCACAAGTGAGCGAAACTTTTGGTATTCTATATCGTCTGTGCACAAGGTATCGCCATGCATTAACAAGGTTTTTTGGTTATCAAAGGAAATGATTGTTGGGTCAGGTAGTATTTTGATACCTGTTGCTTGGCAAAATTCATCTGCAATCAAAAAGTCTCGATTGCCTGCCATAAAAAATACTTGAGTACCACTGGAGGTAAGCTGCTTAAAGCAAGCAATGACATCTGCATAAGTGACTATGCCTACGTCATCGCCTATCCAAGCTTCAAAAAGATCGCCTAGTATATACAGCTCATCATCAACATTAATACGCTGCTGACAAAAATCAATCAATGCACGGCTATGCTTTGGTCTTGCTGGGTGCAAGTGCAAGTCTGCAATGAATAGGCGACGCAAGGGTTTAGCCTTCAATCATTGTGGCAGATTCGATGACTACTGGATCTGCTGGCACGTCTTGGTGGCCAGATTTAGATGTTGTAGATACCTTTTTGATCGTATTAACCACATCCATGCCTTCTACTACTTTGCCAAATACAGCATAGCCCCAGCCTTGAGAGTTTTTGCCTGAATGGTTAAGGAAAGCATTGTCACCTACGTTGATAAAAAACTGTGCAGAAGCAGAGTGTGGGTCCATGGTGCGAGCCATAGCCAATGTGCCTTCATCGTTAGTTAGGCCGTTGTCGGCTTCGTTTTCGATGTTTGCACGAGTTTCTTTTTGATCCATGCTTACGTCAAAACCACCACCTTGCACCATAAAACCGTCGATTACGCGGTGAAAAATCACACCATCGTAAAATCCGTCGCGGACGTATTGCTCAAAGTTAGCAGCTGTAATAGGTGCTTTTTCGTGATTTAGTTCAATGGTAATGTTACCAAAGTTAGTTTGCATTAATACATTTGACATGCGACAGCCTCAAGAGGGAATGTGAATAAAGAGTAGCTTAGTATGAAGCCCGCAGCGAATACATGCAATCGCTGGAGCCGCTTTGACGTTGAAATACACACTAATTTAGCTAGCAAGGCAGGCTGCAAAAGACATATAATTATTTGTTTTTCAGGGCAAGTTTCAAGGAGACCCATTCGTGGCCGAAAAAACCGTCGTACAGGCATCAAATTTTGTTCGTAATATCATCGCCAAAGATGTGAGAAAGGGCAACAATGATGGTCAGGTCGTGACTCGTTTTCCACCAGAACCCAACGGATACTTACACATAGGTCACGCCACTTCGATTTGTTTGAACTTTGGCATGGCGCAAGAATTTGAAGGCCAATGTAATCTACGTTTTGATGATACTAACCCAGAAAAAGAAAGCGATGAATACATCCAATCTATCAAGGCGGATGTAGAATGGCTAGGATTTGAGTGGGGTGCGGATGCTTTTTATGCCTCTAATTATTTTGAGCAACTACATGGATTTGCTGTAGAACTAATTAACAAAGGTTTGGCTTATGTGTGTGATTTAAGCCCAGAGCAAGCGCGTGAGTATAGGGGCAACCTTACCCAAGTAGGCAAAGATAGCCCTTATCGTAATCGCAGTATTGAAGAAAATCTTGACCTTTTTGCGCGTATGCGAGCAGGTGAGTTTGCAGATGGTGAGCGCGTGTTGCGCGCCAAGATAGACAACGAATCGCCTAATATGAATATGCGAGATCCTATTATTTATCGCATTCGTCATATTGAGCACCATCAAACAGGAAATACTTGGTGCATTTATCCGATGTACGACTTTACCCATGGTTTATCTGATGCTTTGGAAGAGGTTACACATTCTATTTGCACGCTTGAGTTTGAAGACCACCGGCCTTTATATGACTGGTTCATAGATAACGTTACTCTGCCCAGTGGGCGCCGACGTCCGCGTCAGTATGAATTTGCTCGTTTAGAACTTAATTACACCATTACGAGTAAGCGTAAGCTAAAACAGCTAGTAGATAGCCATACAGTCACAGCTTGGGATGACCCGCGCATGCCCACTATTTCTGGAATGCGCCGTCGTGGATACACACCAGAGGCCTTGCGCAACTTTTGTGCAGCAACCCCTGTGGCCCGTAGCAAAGGCATTACAGACTTTGGGCGTTTAGAGTCTAGTGTGCGTGATGATCTAGACTCAACAGCCACCCGTGCTATGTGTGTGTTGCACCCGTTGAAGGTTACTATATCTAACTGGGACGCTGATACAACGCAAACCTTAACCGTAGCAAAGCACCCTAAAGATGACACCATGGGTGAGCGTGAGCTGATCATGTCTAAGCAAGTGTTTATTGATCAAGCCGATTTTGCAGAGCACCCTGAAGGTAAGTGGAAACGTTTGGCGCCACAGCAGTCGGTGCGCCTGCGCGGTGGGTATATTATTACTTGTGAAGAGGTGGTTAAAGACAGTGCAGGGCAAGTGATTGAGCTGGTGTGCAGTTATGACAAGCAAACCTTAGGTAAAAAGCCAGAAGGTTATAAGGTAAACGGAGTTGTTCACTGGGTTAGTGCTAGTCATCATGAAGTCGTTAATGTGCGTTTATACGATCGCTTGTTTAGCCATGCTAATCCAGATGGTGATAAAGAAGTGGATTTTATGACTTACGTAAACTCAGACAACTTACGCTTGATCGAAGGCGCAATGGCCGAACCCTCTTTAGCTCATGCTGCAGATGGTGAGCGTTTTCAGTTTGAGCGTGAAGGGTATTTTTGTGTTGATAAAGACTCAACAAAAGATCGTTTAGTATTTAACCGTACAGTCACGCTGCGTGATTCTTGGGCTAAAAAGGGTTAACGGAAACTAGTAATATGTTGCAACTTCACAATACTTTAAGTAATAGCAAAGTGCCCTTTATACCCATTGAACTAGGCAAAATACGCCTATATGTTTGCGGTATGACAGTGTATGACTACTGCCATATCGGGCACGCACGTGTAATGGTGTCATTTGATGTTATTACTCGTTACCTAAGGCATGCAGGTTATCAAGTTGAATACGTGCGTAATATTACTGATGTAGACGACAAAATTATTAAACGTGCCGCGCAAAATGGTGAAACGTGTGACGAGCTCACTAACCGTTTTATCACTGCTATGCATGAAGATGAAATGGCTCTTAGTGTATTGCCTCCAAACCAAGAACCGCGCGCTACTGCGCATATGCCAGCTATTATAGAGATGGTGCAGACCTTGATTGATAAGGGATACGCCTATGCAGCTTCTAACGGTGATGTTTACTACCGTGTTGACCAATTTGAAAATTATGGTGCATTAACTAATCGCAAGCTTGAAGATATGCGTGCAGGTGCTCGCGTTGAGGTGAACGACGTTAAAGAAAATCCATTTGATTTTGTATTGTGGAAAGCTGCGAAAAAAGATGAAGTGTCTTGGGCTTCACCTTGGGGAGAAGGTCGCCCTGGTTGGCATATTGAATGTTCTGCAATGACCAAATGCTGCTTGGGTAATCATTTTGATATTCATGGAGGTGGCCCAGACTTGCCATTTCCACATCATGAAAATGAAATAGCACAATCTGAAGCAGCTAATGGCGAGACCTTTGTAAATTACTGGCTGCATGCAGGGGCAGTGCGGGTTAACAAAGAAAAAATGTCTAAGTCATTAGGTAACTTTTTCACTATTCGTGAAGTGCTAGCTAAATATCCTGCAGAGATAGTGCGTTATTTACTGACTGCTAGCCATTATCGCAGTCAAATAGATTATGCAGAAGATGCCTTGGTGGAAGCTAAAAGCGCGCTAGATCGATTGTACACAGCCATGGATCAGCTTGATCTTTGTGACGTGGCTCTTGATGGGCCTTATCTTGATCGTTTTAATGAAGCAATGGATGACGACTTTAATACCCGTGAGGCAATTTCAGTGCTGTTTGAAATGGCACGTGAAGTGAATCGTCTAAAACGCGATAGTGATCCCCAGGCAGGTGTTTTGGCAAGCCAAATGCGAGGGTTAGGTAATATATTAGGCTTATTGGCTTTATCACCTGGTGCCTATTTAAAAGGCGAAGCAGGCGAGGGAGACCTTGTTGATATAGATATTGACGCATTGGTAGCGCAGCGCCATCAAGCTAAAATAGACCGCGATTTTGCTTTGTCAGATCAAATACGTGATCAATTAAAAGATGCCGGAGTAATATTAGAAGACAGTAAAGAAGGCACTATCTGGAAACGGGAAGTCTAAAATTCAAGTTTATTTTAACAGTTTGGTTTTATTGATAAAAAAACCAAACAATAAGCTTGACGAAGGAGTGTATCGGCTATAATATACGCACCTCTTCAACGGCATAAGCCACTAGGCAGTAGCGTTGTAGAGGATGTCGGGGTATAGCGCAGTCTGGTAGCGCGCCTGCTTTGGGAGCAGGATGTCGGGAGTTCGAATCTCTCTACCCCGACCATTATTTGCCGCAGTAACATGCGCCCTTAGCTCAGTTGGATAGAGCAACGGCTTTCTAAGCCGTGGGTCGAGGGTTCGAATCCTTCAGGGCGTACCAACGCCGAAAAGGTAAGCGGGTAAATAGTATATGTAATGCCGTAATGGTGGGCGTAGCTCAGTTGGTAGAGCCCCGGATTGTGATTCCGGTGGTCGTGGGTTCGAACCCCATCGTCCACCCCATTGCATTGTAGTAATGTAGTACGATGAACATAGGCCTAGCCTGAGTTGATTAAGCGGACGTGGTGGAATTGGTAGACACGCTGGATTTAGGTTCCAGTGCCGCAAGGTGTGAGAGTTCGAGTCTCTCCGTCCGCACCATTTTAGACATTGCTATTATAGCAGATGTCACCTTCTAGCACTTATCGTGCACACTTAAAGTATTGAATTGTAAGCCTTTAATTCACTGACCGTGATTCACCTATGGTATTCCATGGCCAATTTTTTGGTGAGGTGCATTTCATTCTTACATACATACATTTCAAACGACTATTTGACTACTCGCAACGGTATTATTGCTTCCACAGGCGTGTTCCTGTGGATGTAAGAAGTTATTACAGTCTGTTGGTCAAAGCTATGGCGATGGATATAGCACTAAGAAGCTAAGCCAATGAATGCTTAAGATAGAGCAGGGGATACTAGCTTGTGTCACTTGCTTCTTTACTAGACTTATAAAGTTTAATACAGGCTCCTAGCGTTTTTAATTAGTGCGTTTAGTAACCACTGTTAACATCTAGTAACACAACTGTACTAGTATTTCGCTGAAAACGGAGTAGTGTCAAAGTAAGTCTGAGTCGCATGATGCTGCTTAGGTTGATTAAATCGGTCGTCAAATGGCTGATCTAAACTACAGTTTAAGGAGCACATAATGTCAATAGTAAGAATAACCACAGTAGTTTTCAAGTCACAGCAAGTGGCGGATACTATGGCGCAGTCATATCAAAGTAATGCTGTTAAAGATTTTCCGACCGCAGAACAATTGATAAGCATTCAAAGTGAAGGCAATACATTAATTGCGGTGTCTATTTATGGAAGCCAGCAGGCTATGGACGATGCCGATGCAGCAAGAGATAAACGCATGGCCAATCCAGACATTATTTCAATGACAGCTGTGGTGGGTACTGTAGGACTAAATCACATTAATTAGTTTACAAATCGACTAAGGCAGTAGAAGCTGCTGTGGATATGATTGATCTTGGAGGTTGGTCATTACAGCTTGTTGGTCAAAGCTATGGCGATGGTTATAGTGTTGATAAGTTAAGTCAGTGGATGTTAAAGTTTGCGTGAGAGTAGGTGAGGAGGCACTCAGTGTATACACATCAGTTACTTGAGACATCAAATGGTGCTGCAGAACAAGTGTCACTGCTACAAGACCAGCAGTAGTCACATACTCTACACATTGAGGCGCTGGAAGTAGAACAGAGAAAGAGAGCTAGGGAATATCAGGATGTCATCTTAGAGGATATGCGTAACAATATATTTTAAATAAAGGCAGACATCTTCTTTGGTAACCCAGCTGAAAAAATAAGTAAGCGGCACTCCTGATCTGGAAGCCCTTACTAATGCGTTATTTTCTATTTATTAAACAGTACGGAGTTAAACATGTCGATCGCATTATGGTGTCTTTTTATAGCAGGATTACTTCATGTTCTTTCAAAGACGCCATTGTTTCGGGCACAGCACAAAAGCCCTGAAGGCTACGATAACAATAACCCAAGAGAACAGCAGGCCAACCTAAATGGGTTGGGTAAACGCGCCTTGGCAGCGCACCAAAATCAAATTGAGAGCTTTCCCCTTTTTGCGACAGGTATTCTCGTTGCCACGGCGACTGGCATGGTATCAAGTGCGATTGACTACTTGGCTATTGCATACATTGTTGCAAGGGTGGCCTATATTTTTTATTATTTAAACGATAGGGCAACCTTGCGCACGATCGTTTGGGGTGTTGGGTTTATCAGCTCATTAGCCTTATTATGCAGCCCTGCATGGGCTTAGCTTTTATTTAAACATTGCATGCAAAGGCATTATTAGGCAAATACTGACACGCCTTTTAAGCGACCAAAGCGTTTGCGATGGTCTTTGCATCAGCAGCTGTCATGTTGGCATTGCGCAAATGGACATTTAAAGTGGGCAAACCAACCACACCTTTTGCAAGATTATCAGCAACAGCCTTGGTCACATCAGACCCAATCGCCCTCAGAGCAATCTCAAGGCTTTCTTCAAGGGTTAGTTGGCTAGATTGCAAAGTGTCACCGGCCATTATTTTTCCTCCTTTAATAGCCAAAGCAAGAGAAATAACGCCAAGGTTTAGACTGAATTTGCGCCGAGAAAAAGTTGAATAGTGTGTCTTTATCTTTTGATCACAGCCTTCCTTAAATAGCCACTTTCTTCAATAACGTTTGCATGTTCTCTCATGCAGCACTTAAACATTTAATGGTGCATTTAATTTGGCCACAATGCTGATATATGGACAGTGTACACAGCGCACATCAGCAAGCCAAGGGCTGGCAAGTTATTGAAGCCGCCAGTAATAACTGAGAAACACACATCCCACAAGTACCTCTAGGGGCCAAAGCACTGCCTCTAATGAGCGTTGGTGAAGCATAGTCTGGCGGTCGGCCTTGATCTAGTGCTTGATCAGTATCTTACCTTTAGCGCGACCTTTTAATAAGTGTTCCAGTGCCTCAATACTTTTGGTAAATGGGTAGACTGAATCAATTACTGGCTTTATTTTTTTGTTGACATACAAGTCGACCAATTCAGCAAGCTGCACCCCATTTGGGCTCATAAGAATCATGCGGTACATGGCTTGTTTCTTGGCTGCCGCTTTGACTATTTTTCTAGCTTTAAGCTTTAGGATGGTGCGAATAATAAGATTCAGGCCAAGGTCTTGGGCTAAGATGTCATCGACTTCACCGCTTATAGAAACTACTTTGCCACCTTTTTTAATCACCTTAAAGGCATCCAGAGTATAGTCACCACCAAGTGTGTCAAATACCACGTCAAAGTCACTCACCTGTTCTAAGTAATTCTCTTGTTTGTAATCGATCACCTGATCTGCACCAAGTTTTGTTAATAGCTCTGCATTTGCCGTGCTGGTAGTGGTTGCTACAAAGGCGCCAATGCTTTTTGCAAGTTGGACAGCAATACTGCCAACACCACCAGAGCCTGCATGAATTAATACTTTTTCACCTGCTTTTAAGTTGGCAGTAGTCACTAAGGCTTGTAAGGCGGTTAGACCAGCTAAAGGTATGCTTGCAGCTTCTTCGTGGGTGAGTTGCTCTGGCTTTAATGTGGTGTGATGAGATTCTGAGGCAACGTAATCGGCGATAGTCCCCACAAGTGATTCGTCTATGCGAGATAAAACAGCATCTCCAACCTTAAAGTGGTGAACTTGCTTGCCTACTTCTACCACCACGCCGCTTACATCACGGCCAATACCTTGTGGAAATTGCACTTTAGAGAGTGCTTTAAAGTCTCCCCTGAGTATTTTGTAGTCTATTGGGTTAATGCTGGATGCACACACTCGAATGACCACCTGATTGGCGGAAGCTTTTGGCATAGCTACGCTTTGAAAAGCAAGGCTGGTCGAAATGCTGCCATATTTTGTCATCATTAACGCTTTCATTGGATTCT
This sequence comes from Oceanospirillaceae bacterium UBA7410, assembly GCA_002470565.1. Classification (GTDB taxonomy): domain Bacteria; phylum Pseudomonadota; class Gammaproteobacteria; order Pseudomonadales; family Balneatricaceae; genus Njordibacter. The sequence goes on from DKMQ01000045.1 coordinate 45,158, forward strand.
TCCGTGTTGGGTTTGTGGATGGTTTGTTGCTAAAAACTATTATAGTATCTTGATATAATTCTTGTAGTGGCTTTAAACGAGAAATATATTTGTTTAAATAGCAATAATAAGCATGATTTTTAGGCACGACAAAAGGTAAAAAAATGGACAAACTGCGCGCTCTTCACTATTTTTTAAAAGTCGTTGAAACGTCAAACTTTACCCAAGCCGCAAAAGCCTTTGGTGTGCCTGTGTCTTCTATGTCTAGGCGAATTAAAGATTTAGAGACAATGCTGGGTGTGGAGTTATTCCAGCGTTCAACTCGGGTCGTGCGGCTCACTGAGCAAGGCCTTTTGTACTACGATGAAGTAAAGGGCGCTGTGGCCACCTTGAGCCATGCAGACGAGCTAGTGAGCTTGCATACAAAAATACCCTCTGGCACATTACGCATCACTGCTACGCCAGGTTATGGTGAAGCATGCTTAACACCCGTTTTGGCTAAATTTAGGCAGCAATACCCTGACATCACCTTAGACATACATTTAACCGATCAGGTGACAGACCTTACCCGCGATCAAATAGACATTGCTATTAGAGAAGGAGGAGAGCCTGAAGGCAGGGTGGTGTCTCGTAAACTCTCAGGCAATAAATTTTTACTAGTGGCATCTCCTAAATATTTGGATACCCATGGCGTGCCACAAAACTTAGCGCAGCTTAGTAGTCATCGAGTTTTGTATTACAGAGGACCCAACGCAGTGCTGTTTTGGCAAGTAAATATTAATGGAGAATGGCTACAGTTGCAAAATAAAGCCAATATGATCAGTAATCATGGCGCGGGTATACTTAAAGCGGTAGTTGGCAGTGAAGGCATTGCTTTGCTGCCAGAATGGGGGCTTAAAGAGGAACTAAGTACTAAACAGTTACAGGTGATTAACTTAAGTGATGCGCAAGTAATGATAAACACAGAGCAAGACGCAGGTATCTATTTGTTGTACGTTAGGCCCAAATATCAGCTGCAAAAAGTAAAAGTAGCAGTGGATTTTTTAATCAAAGAATTGCGTGTTGATTAGGAGCATTATTGCACTATGAACTATTGAGTGCACTGATAATCAATACAACTGAGATAGGGCGGTTTGAGTGTGCCTGTCAAGCATATCCCTTGCGCAGTGCCACTATAGTTTTGCCTTGCTACCGATATATTCTAAGCAAAGGCCTAAGTTTCAGTGAAGATTTTGATATTTTGTGGATACAACGTAGCCTGATCGCATTGCCGATTGGGCTTTTACTGGGTATACCCAGTTTTGCTTTTGAAAAAATTAATGTACGCTCAATAGACAGAAAGTTAAGGTATTAAGTGATGAATGTCAGCCTACACAATTTTTATTTTGCCAGCCTTAGGTGCAAAAAAATGGCCTGGATGCAAGAATTGCAATGGGATTGGCATATTGTATTTACGGATGCCTTTTCGTCTACTTTGCCTACACGCCTGACCACT
>DKMQ01000045.1:46762-47521 GCA_002470565.1 Oceanospirillaceae bacterium UBA7410
GGAAAAAGAGTGCGCAATGCAAGAAAGAATAAGGGCTTTACCCAAGATGACCTAGCGGCTATGGCAGGTATCAACCGGGGGTATATGGGTGAAATTGAAAGGGGTAGCGCAAGTCCATCGTTAAACAAGATAGTTCAAATATCAAAAGCACTCAAAATTGATTTAGAGCAACTCACTTCTTGTTTAGAGCGACCATAGACAAAATGGCAGCCAAAAAAAATCAATCTATAATCCTCACAGAAACCAACTCCAAAATCTCTTTACAGCACGATTATCTAGCCGCTGCATCTGCTGAAGAAAAGAATGCTATGGCTCTATGGAAACTTGGGTCAATGTATGAGAAAGGTATAGGGGTTTTCACAGATCATGTGAATGCCTATATGTGGTATTTTATAGCCGAACATAAGGGTAATGTGCAGGCTGGTGTGGATAGGGAACGTATTACTAATAAAATGACGCCTACTCAAATAGATAAGGCACAGGTGACGGCTCGTCGATGCCTGCCTGCAGATGTTAAACCAAATATTTTTCTCAAAACATAGCGGTATAAAAGTCAGAATAATAGTTACTACTCACGCCCATATACCTCTGTCAAAGACAGTCAGACTCTCGTGCTAGCGGCTATTAAGAGCCAGTCATCATAAGTCTGAGACTTGAAATCAGAAGTTCCCTATAGCAATGCCAGGTTGATGTCAGTAAGATCTAAAGTAATCGTTACAATTTTCAAGGACGCAACATGAGTATTAAAATAAAGCTTAT
>DKMQ01000045.1:47580-48424 GCA_002470565.1 Oceanospirillaceae bacterium UBA7410
CTCGCGTTAGGTGATTTTAAAACTGTTTTAGCGCATTGGGTTCCTTTGGCTGAGCAGGGTCATGTTATTGCTCAAAATAATTTGGGTGTTATGTACGCCAATGGTAACGGTGTCTTAGAGAACGATAAGACAGCTGTGGAGTGGCTTACTCTAGCTACTGAGCAAGGTTTTGCTGAAGCCCAATACGAACTAGGCGGCATGTACGCTAGAGGTGAAGGTGTTCCAGCGAATGCTCAGACTGCGTCAAAGTTGTTCACTTTGTCTGCTGAGCAGGGGTTTGGAGAGGCTCAAACTACGCTGGGGCTTATTTACTACACTGGCAACGGTGTGCAGGCTGACAACATTCGAGCTTATATGTGGTTTAACTTAGCTGCACAAAATGGTGATGAGATCGCCAATGGTCTTAAAGAAAATATTACCGATGAAATGAGTATTTCTCATATCAACAAGGCACAGAACATGTCTTCACGTTGCTTAGAAAGTACCTACACGGACTGTTAGATTAGTGAAATCAACCAATATATTTTTTAGCCTACTATTCATATCACTTTTGTCTTCACCAAGCTGGAGTGAAACGATAGATGATTTAGTTTTGCGTGATGGTCTTTACTATGAAAAGTCTACTGATGTTCCGTTTAACGGCAATATAACTGGACTTGAGCAAGGGTCATTCAAAAACGGTAAAAAAGAAGGGGTTTGGCTGTGGTACTGGAGTAATGGTCAGTTATCTAGCAAAGGTAACTACAATAACGGTATGTATGATGGTGATTGGGTTGGTTACCGTAAAGATGGAACTTTAGTTAAAGAGTGGACAGGAACCTTCAAAAACGGTGTAAAAATTAGT
>DKMQ01000081.1 GCA_002470565.1 Oceanospirillaceae bacterium UBA7410
GTGTCAGCCAATAGCACTAATGTATTGCAGCCTGCTTGGTCTGCGCGCTGGATCAGTTTGTCTCGCAGTTTATTGTCTGTGGGATGATAAAGCTGAAACCAAAAATCACCTTCAGTAATCTTGGCAATAGTTTCAATGCTTGCTGTGCCTACAGTGCTAAGGCAAAAAGGCACGTTGTGCAGCTTGGCTGCCGCCGCTAAAATTTCACAAGATTTTGGCCACATGAGGCCCTGCAGGCCCACAGGAGCGATACCAAAAGGTGAGTCGTAGGTTTTGCCAAACAAGGTGGTTTTTTGTGAAGCGCCATTAAAATCACGCAGGTAGTGTGGCTTAAGCGCAACATTTTGAATGTCTTGTGTGTTGCGGGCTAAATTAGTGTCAGAGAAACACCCTCCAGTAAGGTAGTCATAGGCAAAACCTGGCATGCGTTTTTTGGCGCGTGCTGCGAGCATTTCGATTGAGGGGAAACGTGAGTCCATGTTTATTTCTCGCAGGGTTATTTTAACTTCATTCTAGCTGTTACCGGCTAATAAACCTTGTAAAGTTGCACTAGCTAACGGCCATTATGCCCTTGGTGGCGTTTGGGCTCTAGTGTCTATAAGTCTTATGTTTAAAGTGGCTGTTTTACTGAGCTTTTTTGGGCTTGTGACGGATTGTCTCAATGGGCCTTAAAGCTTGTTCTTAAGGCCTAATGAGGGTAAAATGAGCGCCTTATTTTTTGCGCTGCTGTGGTTGGCTTTTGACCATGCAACAGCGTATACACCAAGTGGCTTTTGGTAGGAGCCACCACTGAGCAAGGAAACTCAATGCCTGTAATTACTCTTCCCGATGGCAGTCAGCGTGCTTTTGACGCGCCTGTATCGATTTATGATGTTGCTTTTGACATTGGCCCAGGCCTTGCTAAAGCAGCAGTAGCTGGCAAAGTAGCTGGCGAATTAGTAGATACTAGCTACGTTATCAATGAAGATACAGCCCTTGCTATTGTTACAGCCAAAGACCAAGAAGGTCTAGAAGTTATTCGTCATTCTTGTGCTCACATGATGGCGCAAGCTGTACAAGACGAATTCCCTGGTGCTCAGGTGACTATTGGCCCTGTGATCGAAGATGGTTTTTTCTACGACTTTGCCTATGAACGTCCATTTACCCCAGAAGATTTGATTAAGATTGAAGCTCGCATGAAGGCCCTGACTAAGGAAAACCTTAAAGTTGAGCGTCGCATCATGAGCCGCCCAGATGCTGTAGCGTTTTTTAAAGACCTTGGGGAAGACTATAAGGTAGAAATTATCGATAGTATTCCTGGCGAAGAAGATCTGTCTTTTTACAGCCAAGGTGGCTTTACCGACTTGTGTAGAGGCCCGCATGTGCCTTCTACTGGTCACATCAAGTCGTTTAAGCTGATGAAGGTTGCAGGTGCCTATTGGCGTGGCGACTCTAACAATGCCATGCTTACCCGTGTTTATGGCACTGCTTGGGCTGATAAGAAAGACCTTAAGGCATACTTGTTCCGTCTAGAAGAGGCAGAAAAACGAGATCACCGTAAGCTAGGCAAAAAACTAGATTTGTTCCATACCCAAGAAGAAGCTCCAGGTATGGTGTTTTGGCATCCAAATGGCTGGACGATCTATCAGGTGGTTGAGCGTTACATGCGCGAGCGTCAGATTGAAGGCGGTTATCAAGAGGTGAAAACACCTCAAGTGGTTGATCGTAGTTTGTGGGAGCGCTCTGGCCATTGGGATAAGTTTTCTGACATGATGTTTACTACGTCATCTGAAAGTCGTGACTATGCGGTTAAGCCCATGAACTGCCCATGTCATATTCAGATTTTTAATCAAGGTTTGAAGAGCTACAAAGAATTACCGATTCGTATGGCTGAGTTTGGCTCTTGTCATCGTAATGAGCCTTCAGGTACTTTGCACGGCATTATGCGTGTGCGAGCATTTACCCAAGATGATGGCCATATTTTCTGCTCTGAAGATCAGATGCAAGATGAAGTGGCTCGTTTTATCGACTTTTTGTACGACGTATATAAAGATTTTGGCTTTGACGATATTATTTTAAAGCTCTCTACTCGCCCAGAGCAGCGTGTAGGTGCTGATGATGTTTGGGATCGTGCAGAGGCTGCTTTAGAAGAAGCCCTAAACGCTAAGCAATTGCCATTTGATATTTTGCCTGGTGAAGGCGCTTTTTACGGCCCCAAGATTGAATTTTCTTTGAAAGATTGTCTTGGCCGAGTTTGGCAGTGTGGCACCATTCAAGTCGACTTCTCTATGCCTGGTCGATTGGATGCGCAGTTTGTAAATGAAGCAGGTGATCGTGAAGTGCCAGTGATGTTACATCGGGCAACTTTGGGTTCATTTGAACGTTTCTTGGGTATTTTGATTGAAAACTTTGCTGGAGCCATGCCACCTTGGTTGGCACCAAAACAAGTATCAATTTTGAATATTACTGACAAACAGGCACCTTTTTGCAAAGAAGTTGAAGAAAACTTAACAAAAATGGGCTTTAGGGCCTCTGCGGACTTGAGAAACGAAAAGGTAGGCTTTAAAATCCGCGAGCATACAATTCTTAAGGTTCCTTATCTTCTAGTAATAGGAGATAAGGAAGTTGAAACTCAATCTGTCACTGTGCGAACTCGTACGGGTGAAGATTTGGGTAATATGAGCCTAGAGTCATTTGCGGATCTGCTTAATGCAGACATTGCAAAGCTAGGGCGCACTGAAGCGTAAATATACGCTTTAAATTACGAATTAACGGAGATACCGAAATTAAACGGGAATATAACACTAAGGGCAAGTCAAAACGCCCAACAATTAACGAACATATTGAAGCGACTGAATGTCGCCTTATCGGTGCTGACGGCGAACAAGTTGGCATTGTAACTGTAGCTGAAGCATTGGTAATGGCAGAAGCCGCCAAGCTTGACCTAGTGCAGATTGCAGCCGATGCT
>DKMQ01000104.1 GCA_002470565.1 Oceanospirillaceae bacterium UBA7410
TGTGTGCTATAGCCTATGAATTCCAGCTGCTTGATAGCCTGTTGATGATTTTTAATCGAAAAAGGCACAGATTTTTTGGATAAAGGCTTTTGAGTCGCTAGGTAAGCTTGCTCAATCTTTTTTGCATAGTACAAAATGCCCTGATGGGCGGAAAGCTTTATGCTTTGGATACTTTGTGTAGTTAAAGCATTAGCGCTTGGCGCAAAGGTCAAAGGAGGCGCATCATTATTGGGCACCCATTGCATCGACACTTGCCATTGATCAGAAGGTGTTTGTTCAATAGACAAACCCTGTAGCCAAAAGCCCTGAGCACTTGGTAGTGGTGCAAGTAAAACCCATGCAGCAGATGGCAATACAGCACTTGCCTGCACACCTTGGCTACGCGAAATATTCAAAGCTTGGCCATATTTTTGTAACTGCTTAGCCATATCCGCAAAAGGCTCACCCTGTAAATCTGTATTTGTGCCATAAGTGGCATCAGTAATATTAGGCGGTGTTAACTGCAAGGTGAACGCTGGAGACTGCTCGACAGCCCTGGTAAGTGGGTCTGAGCTTAGCTGAATCTCTGGCTTAGGCTCTAGTTTGGTGTCGGCTTGAACAATATAGCTTGCTTTCAACGCCCAGCCTTTACCTTTAGGCTCTAGCGTTTCCATACGTATAGAGGGCCACACTTTAAGGGCCTGCTGCCACCATGCTTGCCAAGGTTCTTGGCCTGTAATGATGAATAGCACTGAGTGTGTGTCTAAACGCTCATCGCTTGTGGCCTGCCACTGCCAGCTCACAAGCTGTGTATGAGAATGGCTATGCAGCTGCCCCAAAAGCTTAGACAACTGCATAGCTGGCAACCAAGCATTAAAGCGCCTCTGCTCATCTATGGTTTGGCGCCACTGCTTTTGGCGCTCTTCTAAAGAGCCTGCCCACACTATGCGCTGCTGCTTTTGCAGATGCGAAGTGCTTGCTGATAGCTGCTGTTGCAGACTTACTTGCGCCTGCAATAAGTCGGTATATACCACCCCAAACCATGCAATACACAAGGCAATAAATACCACCAAAACCGAATATAACCAAAGCCTTTTGCGCCGTTTATGTTCCATAGAATGCACAAACCAAGGTAAAAAATTTACCTCATTAGATGTGGGCTGAGACCAAACTAACATGACGTGGCCTTTGGGGTATTTGTCATCAATTGGCTAGCCATATACCAAGCCATGGCATTTGCATCATCTAGACCCACCGAATCGCTTGGTACTTGATGTATTATTTGGGTTAGACCTTGAGGCTGCGCACAAGCAGCCACATTACCTTTAATACCATTATGCAGGTGTCCAAGCAGCTGGCTTATTTGTTCATCATAACGGCGCTTAGTCACCACTAAAAAACTAAGATTAGAGCTAAGCTCTAGGTGACAAACACGCAGATTAACGGGCTCTATATTAAGTGCTGTTGCGGCCATTCTTTGATAATAAAGCTGCAAAGTAAAAAGGGATTTGCAATGCGCAGTGGGTGCCTTTGGGCAGTGTAGCCAAGTGCATAATCGATTAGGTATGCCCACGTTGATATGCACAGGGGCGGTCCCTACAAGCGGTGCAAGCTGTGTAATAAAACTTTGCCAAACGGGGTGTACTAATGTGCCATCACTGCCCAAAAGCATGGGTAGTGACAAATGCCACTGTCCCAACACTAAGGAATGTTTTTTTTTGCAAGCTTTATGACCTAGGTTGTCGTAACCTAACAAGACTAACCTTAGGTCATCCACTTGCCAGTCGATGCCTAAGTATAATGGCTTTAATCTGCGCCTAAACTGGTGCCTAAAGAAATGCTTTAACATTAATCCCATCCTTGGGTGGCGAAACTTAGTAGATCTTATATACTTTATTTTTCGTCGTTTCGTTTATTACCGTCGCTGCCTTAGAGTTAAAGCATAGCATGTCATTAATACGCCGCCTGATTAAATGGACTTTTATACTAGGAACCATTACCACGCTCACCTTGACGGCGGTAACCTGGCTGTATTTGATACCCAAGCTGCCCGATGTAGAAAGCCTAAAAAATTACCACTTACAAACTCCCCTTAGGGTAATGACCCGTGACGGCAAGCTTATTTCAGAGTTTGGCGAACAGCGAAGGATTCCTTTGCGTATAGACCAAGTGCCCAAGCATTATATAAACGCACTAATCTCTGCCGAAGATGAAAATTTTTATGACCATTACGGCGTGGACCCTAAAGCTCTGCTAAGAGCAGCCGTGCGAATGGCTCAAGCTGGTGGCACAATTCAAGGTGGTGGTAGCACTATTACCATGCAGGTAGCACGTAATTATTTGCTTACTCTTGACCAAACTTTTATCCGTAAATTTAATGAAATATTACTCTCGTTTCAAATAGAACAAGAACTCGGTAAAGAGCAAATATTAGAGATGTATTTCAACAAAATGTTTATGGGCCATCGCTCGTATGGCATTGGTGCTGCATCACAGGTGTATTATGGTAGGCCTATTAGCACCTTAGAACTACCTCAGTTGGCTATGCTTGCAGGCTTATATAAAGCGCCATCACGCTACAACCCTATCTCTAATCCTACACGCTCCAAAGAGCGCAGAGATTGGATTTTGGGCCGCATGTTAAAGCTAGGCTATATAGATGAAACCCAGCATCAAATAGCTGTCGCTACCCCTATTATTGCGCGCTTTCATAGCTTAGAGCCAGAAACGTCTGCATCTTATGTGGCCGAAATGGTTCGTAGCGAACTATTTGATTCTTTCCCTATTGAAGACGTGTATACCGGCGGTTATCGGGTGTACACCACCATAGACAGTAGGCTACAAGACGCCGCACAACTGGCCGTACAAAAAGGTTTATTAGCCTATGACAGGCGTCACGGCTTTCGTGGTGTAGAAAAAAACCACGGCCCAGATTTAACGTTAGAAGCCGCTGAAAAATTACTCAATCGCACCTTTGTACTTGGCCCATTGCAGCCTGCTATTGTGCGCCAAGTTAATCAAGACTCTGCCGAGTTATTGCTTCGTTACGGCCAAATGGTTACCGTTAATTTTAGTGACATGAACTGGGTTAGAAAGCGCATTACAATAAACGCCTTAGGTGGCGCTGCTAAAAGCATTAGCGACATTCTAAAAATTGGAGACCAAGTCAGGGTGCGCCAAGCCTATAATGATGCCAATGTGTGGTATTTGTCCCAAGTGCCAGACGCCCAAGGCGCCTTCATAGCCTTAGACCCAAAAGATGGCGCTATGATCGCTTTAGTGGGTGGTTTTGAATACCTACATAGCAAATTTAACCGAGCCACCCAAGCTTTGCGCCAACCCGGTTCCAACTTTAAGCCTATAATTTACTCTGCAGCTTTAGAGAAAGATTTTACTGCAGCGACATTAATCAATGATGCTCCCGTGGTATTTAATGATGCCAGTCTTGAAGACTCATGGCGCCCAGAAAACTATAGTGGCAAATTTTTTGGCCCTACTCGCTTGCGCAAAGCTCTATATCAATCGCGCAACCTTGTATCAATACGGATTTTGCGAGAAATAGGCATTCGATCAGCCATTGATTACGCTACCCGCTTTGGCTTTAAACCAGAACAGCTACCGCGCAACTTATCCCTAGCATTAGGCAGTGCCAGTGTGCCACCTATCGACGTAGCCGCAGCCTACGCAAGCTTTGCCAACAAAGGCTATAAGGTAAATCCCTATTTTATAGAACGTGTAGAAGATAGCTTTGGCAGGGTGTTATACCAAGCACAGCCTGACACTGTATGCCCAAACTGTGACTATGTAAGGCCCACTGATGAAGTAAATTTAGAACAACCCGACCAAGAGGTTGTTGATATTACCTCGGGCGCTATCGTAGCCCTTAACGAAGCCTTAGACCAAGAACTAGAGTTAAATCAAACGGGTGTTGAGGTTGAAAAGCTTGCTCGCCCTATTACTAACCTACCCATCGCCAAGCGTATTATGGATGAGCGGGTAAACTATCTTATGCATACTATTTTGCAAGACGTAGTGAAAAAGGGCACGGCCCGCAGAGCTCAAAAACTACAGCGTAATGATTTAGCTGGCAAAACAGGCACCACCAACGACCAAAAGGACGCTTGGTTTTCAGGCTACGTAGACTCAATGGTTGGCACAGCTTGGGTAGGCTTTGATCAACCTGAAACCTTAGGGCAAAATGAATTTGGTAGCACCGCGGCTTTGCCTATTTGGATAGATTTTATGGAGATCGCCTTAAAAGATGTGCCACAAACACAAAGACCACAGCCTGACAAAATGGTAACCGTTAAAATAGATGCTGCCACAGGAGAGCTGGCAAGGCCTGGAGATGATTCGGCAATAGAGGAGATTTTCCGAGCTGAACGCACGCCCCAAACCATTGCGTTACCTAAAACAGGTGACGCAAGCGATACTATAGACGAGCAAGAAACCAGACCAGAACAGGTTTTTTAACTAGCGTTAGTTCCAGGGATTCTCTCCAACATATCTAAATGATAGAGTGTCATTACCCCTGACTTAAAGCCTTTTTTGCGCTGTTTTTTACTCAATCTACGCCATGTGAGCCAACCTCTGGCTGTCACTTCTTGGCCTATCCACTTTTCTAATTGTGCCTCAGTAATAATGTTGAGCGTCGAAGCTGCCAATAGCTTTTTGGATACCTTCAAGGCCACTTGGCTTTTAAAGCCGCCTAAGTCTTCTAAGCCTGCCAAAGAAATATACCAATCTTGCTGGCTTTCACTAACATCTGCAACCAAGCCACCAACACGCATAAACCCACCTGTTGCAGAGCTTAGCGTGGCGACATTTCGCACAGCTGCTATTGAGCTAGGTGCTTGCCATAACCCAAGGCCAAGCTTTTGTGCCATAGCTTCTTGCTGCCACAAGCATTGCTTTGCTCCTTGCTCATTCATGCTAATCACATACGCTAAACCTTGATCTACCAATGCGCCTTCTGCACTATTTCCAGCACCATCATAAAGGCTCACCAGCCACCTACCATAGTGGTCTTTTTCCTCTGGTAATAGCTGCACATAAATAGCTTGGTGTTTGCTTAAGAGCTGCTTTAGCTGATCTTTGCCCTGCTGCGCGAAGGCTTGGATGGGCTGTTTTTTA
>DKMQ01000033.1 GCA_002470565.1 Oceanospirillaceae bacterium UBA7410
ATTTTTGATGTGTCTATTTTTTTCTAAACCACTAACTTCCTTTGTGTGATTATCAATGACTTCTGCATTTTATAATGCTGTTTAAGGTGCGGCTAACAGAATATCTATACACACGGTATAACTTATAATTAATTATTTATGCAAGTATATTAGATTTTAAAAAAAGTGGACTTTAATTATGCGATCTTCGTACATGAGAACGCGTACCACACTAATTTAAACTAAAAATAATGGAAACTAAATTGTACCTGATAGGTAGTCGTGATATAAAATAGAGATACTAATACATTGCCTAAAGCACTGTCTAATCTACTATTTTTTGGCCCTACTAATGAAACCATGGTCTCCAACCAGCTGGCGTAAATTTCCAATATTACAACAACCTAACTACCCTGACCTACATGAGGTTTCGCGTGTTGAACAACAACTTGCTCAGGTACCCCCTTTGGTGTTTGCAGGTGAGGCACGCGCGTTAAAAAAACACTTATCCCAAGTCACTAATGGCAAAGCTTTTTTGTTACAAGGTGGAGACTGTGCAGAAAGTTTCTCTGAATTTGGCGCGTCAAACATACGTGACACTTTTAAAGTAATGTTACAAATGGCTGTAGTATTAACCTTTGCAGGCAGTTGCCCTGTGGTTAAAGTGGGTCGTATGGCTGGTCAATTTGCTAAACCAAGGTCTGCAGATACTGAGACTCTAAATGGAGTAGAGCTTCCAAGCTATCGTGGTGACATTATTAACAGTGCCGACTTTACTTTAGCTGCCCGTGCTCCCGACCCAGAACGTTTAATGCAAGCCTACAATCAATCGGCAGCAACTCTTAATTTACTTAGGGCTTTTGCCCAAGGTGGCTTCGCAGATTTGAACAAAGTCCACCAGTGGAATCAAGACTTCGTAAGAACAAGCCCCCTTGGCGCCCGTTATGAGAACCTAGCAACACAAATTGATCAATCTTTGAACTTTATGAACGCCTGCGGCCTTAATGCTGAAAATGCGCCACAGCTCCATAAAACCAGCCTTTACACGTCTCATGAAGCGTTACTTTTGAACTATGAACAAGCATTAACTCGCCAAGATAGTCTGACTAATGATTGGTATGACTGTTCTGCACACATGCTTTGGATTGGAGATCGTACTCGTCAACCAGACGGCGCTCATGTCGAGTTTTTACGTGGTGTTAAAAACCCCCTTGGGTTTAAGGCAGGACCTACAATGAAAGCAGACGACATGTTGCGTTTGCTAGACATCCTGAACCCTGACAATGAAGCGGGCCGAATTAACATTATTACCCGCATGGGTGCAGATAATGTAGAAACCTACCTTCCTGGCTTAATTAGGGCCGTAGAGAAAGAAGGTCGTAACGTACTTTGGAGTAGTGATCCAATGCACGGCAACACTATTAAAACCCATACGGGCTATAAAACTCGTCAAGTTAAAGATGTATTGCGAGAAGTTAAGAGCTTTTTTGATGTACATAATGCTGAAGGCACTTATGCTGGTGGTGTGCATTTTGAAATGACTGGACAAAATGTCACTGAGTGTATGGGTGGTGCACACGATATCACAGCTGAAGGCCTAGCTGACCGTTATCACACTGCATGTGATCCTAGGCTCAATGCCGATCAAGCATTAGAATTAGCTTTCTTAATTGCAGATACTCTCAAACAAGCACGAATTAATCGCTAGTCTTTTGGGTTTGTACTAGATGGCCAAACCAATAGGGCCATCTGGTACACAGCAGCAAACCAAGATCTCTCCATCCCCTAAAGAAACCAAACTATCTTGTACCCAGTTCACCTTACCTGAGGTTAATTTCACTTTACAAAGCCCACAATAACCACCACGACAATTATATGTTACCGGTATCTGGTGCCCTTCCATGCTATCTAACAAAGAGAACTCTTCGTCGTATACAAAGCTTTGGGTGTCATTAATAGTGACTGTGGCGTTCATTAGCTGTGTTACCGGTATTTAAAGTATTGCGACCATCAAAGGTCGAAGTCATCAAAATCTGCGTCGTCCATATTACTGTCGATGGCACCCACAAGGTATGAGCTTATTTCAGCTTCTTGAGGCGCTACCTGAACGTTATCGCTTACCAACCAAGCGTTCATCCACGGTAAGGGGTTACTACGAATATCAAATATCTCTTCCAACCCCAAACCTCGTAAACGAACGTTAGTTATATAGTCTACATAGTCGCTAAGGATCTCAGCGTTTAGGCCAATCATTGAGCCGTCTTTAAATAAATACTTAGCCCACTCACGCTCTTGTTCTGCAGCTTCTCGAAAGATTTCTATCACTTCATCTTTGCATGAGGCAGCAATGTCTACCATATCTGGATCATCTTGACCGTTAGCCATTAAATTAAGCATGTGCTGAGTGCCTGCCAGATGCAAAGCTTCATCGCGGGCAATAAGTTTTATAACCTTAGCGTTGCCTTCCATAATAGCTCTTTCAGCAAAGGCAAAACTACAAGCAAAACTAACATAAAAACGCACTGCTTCAAGCACATTCACCGAAGCAAGAGTGAGATACAACTGACGTTTTAAAGCACTCAAGCTAACAACAACTTCTTCACCATTAACTTGATGAACTCCTTCACCAAGCAAGCTGTACTGGCTACACATTTCAATGAATAAGTCATAATACCGTGTGACTGAGTCCGCACGCTTAACAATTTCGTCATTATCTACAATGTCATCAAATACTATGCCTGGGTTATCCACCACATTACGAATAATATGAGTGTAGCTGCGACTATGAATTGTTTCACTAAACGACCAAGTTTCAAGCCAAGTCTCTAGCTCTGGTAACGATACTACAGGTAAAAATGCAACGTTTGGAGATCGCCCTTGCACACTGTCTAGCAGTGTTTGGTATTTTAAATTACTTAAGAATATATGCCTTTCATGCTCTGCCATAGCCATAAAATCTTTACGGTCTGTGGATAAATCCACCTCTTCTGGACGCCAGAAAAAAGACAG
>DKMQ01000043.1:0-5575 GCA_002470565.1 Oceanospirillaceae bacterium UBA7410
TATACATATATAAAATCTGAAACCCCGGAAATAAAATGCTCCAATTCACACCCTACACTGTAGACAAAGAAGCCATAATAAACCCACATATTAGGGTGTCCAACATACTTGAACCCATTGATGAAAGCATTATATTCAGCTATCACCTAGGGGAATTTCCAGGTAGTGACCAAGGCATTATGCTGACGCTATATTACTTTGATGTGGATTCCTTAGGTGAGTTACTTTATATTAATTTTATGCGCTTACCAAAGTGGTTAATTCGCTACATTAAAGAAGGCAATAGCATTGAGATTGTCGATGACTTAAAGAATATATGCATAGATCTTCATCCTCAAAAAATGAATCACGCTTAGCCATCTAATTCATTAGATTATATTAGATGTCCTGGTTGACCATTTTTTCCTGCAAATTCCCTATTAACAACAACAGTGCCAGCAATAAAATCATGTATGGCGCGATTTCGTTTGTTTATCAATAAGAAAAAAGCTTCACTGAAAAGCCAAATTAGGTATCTGCTTGCTACCAAATCATACCAGGATGGATAAAGTGGTATCAGATATCCTAACCTCTCCATCCAATCCACTGCCACATAGGCTTGAGGACTAGCATCAGATAACGCGATAAAAAGACCCGTCATAAACAAGGCTACAAAAGCCATATCTACAGATAAGCGCAATACAGCTTGCTTTAAGCCAATAGACGATCCATCAGGGTTGGTAACCTTAATTTTTAAAACCATTTTTCCTATAGTAGCGCCATAAAAGAAATTAAAATAAACGGCATACCCAAACGCTAATATAATAACGACAGCAAGGCCAAACACCGCGGCAGTAATAGATGAATTGAAAATAACGTAACAAAATAACACCATAGGTGCCAACATAATAAGATCTATAATCACCGCCAATGCACGGGGCCACAGTCCCGAAAAGACTTTATAGCTACCCGCATAATTGGTATTTTCAGTTGGTAAAAAATCCACTATTATTCCTTAAACCGCATCAACCCTAGGCCAGATAAAAAACTCACTTTACATTAGCCAACAATATATCAATAACCCGTATTACACAATAAATATAAGCAAATTAATAAACTAGAGTCCTGCTCTTTAAACAAATATTTTACCCGTAAGCTTTAAACAGTAAATTGATCGACATAAAGAAACAAACCGCTACAACAACAGGCTTAATAAGTGTGGAGCCGTTGTTCAAAATCATACGAGCCCCAAGCATTGCCCCAATAAACTGTCCAAACATCATAATAAAGCCAGCTACCCAATTAACATCGCCAAAAATAACAAAGTAAGATAGTGAAGAAATGTTGCTAACAAAATTTAAAATCTTTGCATTGGCCGTAGCTTTAGGCAAGCCATACCCTAGCAGCATTACAAAAGCTAAGGCCATGAAGCTACCTGTGCCAGGGCCAAAAAAGCCGTCATAAAACCCAAGGAATGGAGTAACAAATAGGGCAAATGAAACTACTTTAATTTTTTCTTGCCTATCTTCATCATTTATATTGGGCGAAAAGAGAAAATATAACCCCATGCATATCAGCAATATGGGTAACATTATAATAAGGTGTTGAGTGTTTATCTGCAGTAATAGCCAGCTACCAAAAACAGAGCCTATAAACGTGGCAAGAATAGCCAGCCTCATTTGTTTAAGGTTGACAGTTTTTTTTCTAATGAAATAAAGTGATGCTGTTAGTGTGCCTACACTGCCTTGAAGCTTATTGGTAGCCAAAGCAGACACAGGAGAAAGGCCTGCCAATATTAATATTGGGATTGTGATTAGCCCACCACCGCCAGCTATCGCGTCTACCCAACCTGCTATTATTGCAACAACAAACAATAACGTCAGTATTTCAAACCCAAACTCCACTGAAGTGTTCCTTCTTTTAAAAAGATTTTCTAAAGCCATGCTATTAAACCACCTGCCACACTTAAAACCTATTAAAAACGAATGGGTTTGGGGCTAACATCATACTTAAAACTGATCTCAATTTACGGGGGGATTACAATTCGTTTAGGGATGACTCACATAATGTTCAAAAACGAGCTAGACCATGATATTGATTAACAAAGCCCCTCTATAGCAATAATAATTTTATCAACGTAGTATTTATAAATATCACCTAGGTGCCTTTAAATATTTGCTAAAACTTAGCCTGTAGGGAAAATTATAATGACTCAACCCATGTTTGCCTTATACCCAAGCCTCAAAGATAAAACAGTATTTGTCACAGGTGGGGCATCGGGTATAGGTGCAGAAATTGTCAGTAGCTTTGCCGCCCAAGGGGCAAAAGTTGGGTTTGTGGATTTAGATCACGCCAAAAGCAAAGCGCTAGCCAACACATCAGATAACATCTCCTATGAACTGTGTGACCTTACCGACATAAAAAGCCTACAAGCTGCTTTGGCAAAATTAGCCACCAAGCTTGGGCCTGCTACAGTGCTGGTTAATAATGCAGCCAACGATGACCGCCATAGCTGGCAAGACATTACTCCAGAGTATTGGGATGAGCGCTTGCAAACTAATCTACGACATCAGTTTTTTGCTATGCAGTGCGTAGCTCCAGGCATGATCACTGCAGGTGGCGGGTCTATCATTAACATGGGATCTAACAGTTGGCATGAAACAGGTGGTGGATTTCCAGCGTATGCAACGGCTAAAGCAGCCGTGCACGGACTGACCAGAACAATGGCTCGTGACTTAGGTGTACACCGTATCCGAGTTAATACTGTAGTGCCGGGTTGGATTATGACTGATAGGCAAAAACAACTGTGGGCCACTCCTGAAACACTAGAAAAACAGCGACAAAGGCAATGCTTACCCGACTTAATAGAGCCCGTTTATGTTGCAAGAATGGTTGTTTTTTTAGCCTCAGACGATTCGGCCATGTGTTCTGCCAATAACTATATGGTGGAAGCTGGGTCTATATAAAACAGCTGATATCCATCATTTTAGCCTGTGTTATCGATGCTTAACCACATGTTCAATGTAAGTCACCAAATTCTGTCAACGCGTAAAGGGCCTCCTCAGCTTTGGCTGATTGCACAAAGATATGATCATGATAATAGGCTGCAATAACGTTGGCACTAATGCCTTTATCCGCTAGTTTTTTGGATACAGCCGCTGTTAACCCCACAGCTTCTAAGCTTGAATGCACCGTTAAGGTAATTTGACGAAATGAACCTTCAAACTTCAAGCCTGCCCCTTGCGCTAAACTTTTTTCCAAAACTAAAGTTAGGCCTTCCTGCTCTGTAAATGTGGCTAATGGACTAAGCGAAATATAGTCCGCTAATCTGCCAGAAACAGTACAAAACACAAACTCCTGTGCTAATAACTTTGGTTCCATTGAGCTTAAAAGCTCATCTAACTCTGTAATTCCTGACATCTTTCTAATCTCTGTCTTCCTTATACTTTACTTAATAGACATATACTCTTAAAGCCTATCAGAATCTTTATCTATCAGCCTATTAACCTATCAATCTAAGGCACAGCAAGAACCGCACAATTACACAGATCATCACTTTCAAATGCCGTTAAATCACCCGCTTTAAGCCCAGGTACCGGGAATAAACGCACTGTAAGTGGTTTATTCAGCCGATAGGCCATGGTTCCTGTATCTCTCATGAGTGCTGAAATTTTTTCTGCAGGTGTATTGCCAGGTATAGGCACCGTGTCTAGCCCAATGCCGCAAACAGCGCTATAGGTTAATAAAGAACGTATATCAAACTGCGCATCAATACTGCCCTCAGCAAGCCCTGTGTCCTCTGTTAGCGCAAGCATTAAACCAGAAAAGCCTACAAGGTCAACATCTTTAATAGATTTGAATACTTTAGTCAGTAGTGAAGACACCTCCACAGTGCCTGCTGCTCCAAAATACTCAACACCCATTAGTGTGTATAGCTGCGTCATGCTTGCGCAATCTTTAGACGGCGCAGCAGAGCTATCAAAACCAGAAAAGGCATAAGACTTGTCACAATTTTCAGTTTCAATAATATGATTAATAGCTGAAATGTGATGTTGTAGCGCACCACTCATGCCCTCGTAGTAGTCTTTAAATCGCTCGTTGTGATTCTTATGGGGCGTCTGATTACATTCTTTAAGTGCATCAACTAGAAGGTCAGGCGTCTCTAAGCCAATCACAAACCGATTACCTAGCTCCTTGTGGTGGTAACTTGCAGGAAAGTAGGGAATGAGAGGATCACAATTAAAATTAACCGTAAAATTAAAATTACCCTCACCTCTAGGTGTGATCACGCTAATGTGCTGAACAGCTTTTACGCAGTGTTCAATGAGACTGTTATCTAAAACCCCATGCTCATCAAGCTTAACATTGACACATACATTGCATAAATCACCAAACTCCTTGATTAGCTCGGGTAGAAGCTCTATTTCTTCTTTAGATCTAGCTTCACCAATCGCAAATCTAACTCTCATACCCAAGTCACTAGATTCTGTTAACAAGGCACTTAAGTAACTTAAGTCTGTTCTAGCGCTTTCTAAATTTTGAGTATTTAAATATTCACCAAAAGGGTTAGTGACGATTCTTATAGACTGAACGGTATAACCTTTCACACTGAACTTTGACGTCAAATTTAAACAAAATTGCGACGCTTTTTTTATTTCATCTTTCCAAGTGGCTTTATTTTTATCCAAAGAAATAAACGTAGTGATGGTGCGGATTTTACAAAGGGTTTTATCTTTATAGGTCATATCTATTCCTGCTGTGATGAGGGAAAACTATACCATTGCTGGCAGAAGCCCTCATCACTCTATATAAGGTTCAATCAACTGAACATCCATAGCATAGGCCGACTGCACATCCACACCATTAGCTACTCCCGATTCTGTGAGCTCGCTTTGTGAACGTGTGGTGCTAAGTGTGCCTGTAATCCACACTGGTAAATATATGCTTTCAAACTTAGTACCTGTTTTTAGTTTGCCATAAATGATCTGATTAGCAGGTGGAGGTGGCGTGTGTGTGCATGCGCCAAAATAAGGCACAAGTAAAAATTCCTTAAGCAAGGTGTCACTAAACTCTAGTGGTAGCACAAAGCCTGGTATTCTTACCTGCTGCCCATCAAAGGCTTCCACCACAGGTGCAGCATCAAACATGGCTTGTACACTTTGCTCTAAAATCACCAGCTCGGCTTCAGAAAGGGCGTAATATTCTTCATCCGTCATGTCTTCAAAGGCTTGGTTTGGATTCCAGTCTTGAGGAATTAATACCTCCCAATCTATTTCAGTTATGTCAGCTGCGAAGGCTTTGCTACCTATAAAACAAGACAGCACTATAGTAAGTGCCCAGACGAGCAAGAAGTGGCTATAGGTAACATTAATATTTTTCATCAAATTCTTCTATGTTATGAGCGAATAGACATGCCATCTGCTAAAGAGTTTTTATAAGCACGATAAGCAGGCACTAAGCCTACAATAAGGCTAGCTATTAGTAGCACACACACCATGCCAAGCTCTCTAATATTGGGCGCAGTGACGGGGATAAATAAGCCGTAGGTTTTTTCTATTATAGGCTGGGCAAACCAGATGCCAAAGTAGAGCAACGC
>DKMQ01000043.1:5726-10034 GCA_002470565.1 Oceanospirillaceae bacterium UBA7410
ATCAGTAGTGCTTTTTCTGCTACAGACATCAAATCCCAAAGCTCATAAAGGGCAATGCCGGGAAAAATAGCTAATAACGGCTCAGCCTTATATTCATTGATATAGCGCTGCATTTTGAATGAGGCTATTTTACTGTCTAGCCCTACCAAAAATGCAGTAATGGACTCAGGTTGCAAGTTGGCTTCGGTAAGCGCTTTACTTGCCTTGCGCTTTTTGACAGCGCCCTGCCAGTTGACATGCATTGCTTCTATGCCTGCTAAGCTTACATGGAGAGTTCGATCTACGGGGGTGCCAGTGTGCTTTAAAATACCACTGATAATAAATGGCTTATCTTTATGTTGGGCAAAGCTTGCACTGCCAGTGCCATGAGAAACGATTACTTGGTCACCAATGGCATAATTTAACGCATTGGCTACTTCTGCCCCAATCACAGCATCAAACACACCTTCAAACTGCTTGCCAGAAGCAAATTCAAGCGTTCGTTTTTCTCCATATTGGTAAACAGAAAAATAATCTCTGCTTGTACCCATCACCCTAAAGCCTCGATGTGAATCACCTAAAGAGATAGGAATAGTCCATTTCACTCCTTTTTGCTGGGCTATATCTTGATAACTTTTAAAACTAATATTGTTGGTGGCGTCACCAATACGAAACACAGAATAGAGCAACAGCTGAATAGACCCGCTGCGGGCACCTACTATTAAATCTGTACCCGATATTGTATTTGCAAAGCTACTTTGTGCATTCACTCGCACTTTTTCCACCCCTAGCAGAAGGGCCACACTCATAGCGATAGAAAAAATCGTGAGTATGGCTGTGGAGCGCCTACTGATAAGGCTCTTTTTGGCTAATAGTCTAAGTTTCATAGCGCTAACTCTAAGTGTGGATTGATCAGTGACATATCTACTACTGAATCAAACAAGTGTTGATGAGTTGGATCATGGCTTACATAAAGTAATGTAGAGCCACTTTGCTTTATTTCATCAAACAAAAGAGCCATAAATGCCTCCCTAGCATCATAGTCTAAGGATGAGGTAGGCTCGTCTGCAATAATTAGCTGAGGCTGGCCAATCAAGGCTCTGGCAGCGGCCACACGTTGCTGCTGTCCCACACTTAGCTCACTTGTAGTGCGGTGAAAGCTAGACTTACCTTTAGGGTACAATCGGTTTAACAAGTATGTGGCTTCTTCTAACACGCTACCCGAACGTTTAATTGCATTATCACGCCTTAACTTTGAGAAACGGCACGGCAAGATCACATTTTCTAATATGGATAGGTAAGGAATCAAATTAAATTGCTGAAAGATAAAACCTATGTGATCAGCACGCACCCTGTCTTTTTGTAACCCTTTAAGCTGACAAAAATCATGTCCTACAATGTTTACCTGCCCATGCTGGGGCGTGACAATGCCACCGATAATATTTAACAATGTAGACTTTCCAGAACCAGAAGCCCCACGCAAAAAAACATGTTTATGCTTTTCTACCTGTAAGTGCGCAGATTTAATCGCTGGCTGTGCTTTGGCATGCCAAGCAAAATTTACGTCTTGTAGGTCTATTAAGGTAGGTTTAAGGACTGGTTCAATCATCAGTAGGCTAATTCAATCAAGGTATTATTGGCATTTAACTCTTGCTTAACTTGTCCACCAGCATAAATCATCTGCACATCTAGGTCTGCAATAGCTGGAAAAAACTCAAACAAGTTAACTTCAATAGCAGTTAAATTATTAAGCTGCTTACACGTTAATTCATACTCTGCGATAAACTCTGCATGTTCACTTGAAGGGGTTTCATCATGCTCTTCTTCATGTTCAGTTAGCCAGTTGGCAGATGCCTTTACTGTTTGGCAAGATACATTACCTACTAGGCTAAACATGTCATTCACATTAGACAAGGAGTCTTCGGCCTGCTTAATTAATAACAGTTGTTGCTTATCATCAGTAGCATATTCAAAGCCCACGATATTCACAGCAGGTGAATGAAAACTCATTTGAATAGTATAAGTATCTATTACGATGTCTAGATTAGCACTGCCGTGCTCATGCGCATCTAGCTCAATCGCTATTGCATGGTGAGCAGGTAAGGTGAGCATAAGGCAAGTAAGCATGGTGTTTATTGAGTTGGACGATTTCATTAGTATTTCCTAGATATGTTATAACATAACAATAATGTTAGCATGGAAAAAATGATAAATAAACATTTCTTTGTGATGGTGTGGCGATCATCGCCCATCCAAGCCATTAAAAACCACGACAATTTGTGTTTAGTGCTGTCGAAAATGTTATAAAAAAAATCCACCAGTTGCCTAACACCTTTCTCGTGGCCAATGGTTTTGTAGGTGCCTTCAGGCATGCCGTATACGGGTTTAGATGCCAGGGCAATCGCTCATATTATAAGTATTTCAAGGCGTACTCTGTGATTTTAAAACACAAAAAGCCAACTAAACACTTAAGTTTAAGTTGGCTTTTTGTGTTTTATTTTTCATTTTAGTTTTAAAAAACTTCAATGATATCAATCAACTAATGTGTCTACATTCTCCCATGTGTTATCGGATGTAAATTTAAAACTCCCTCTAAATGTCATTTGTGGCCACTGATGAGGTTCAATAATACTAAGAAATGATCTATCGTTTTTAATGTATAAACTGTAGATTTTACCCACTACAGGGATAAAGCTGTAAGACGCCTCGTAAACTAGTTGTGTATCTTCGGCTAGTTTTACCAGCTTAAAATACTCCTCCTTCAGTTCGTCAAATTTTGTCTCAAAAAAATGTGTAGCAGTAACCCCACGCTCTTTTTTATGTTGAAGTACATCTGGAATAGTAAATGCTGGTGCTCCAATATTAGTCGGATATGGCAGCGTAGCTGCAAAGTCTGTTACGTTGTCTGGCTTCTTCATTCATTATCTCTTTAAACGAGCACATGAGGCATTGAGGGTAAATATAAATCAAAACCCAAGCACAAGCCTGTGCCTTTAGTTTTGGCCTTACAATATCGTTTTAGTTACATGTGGAATAGTGTATTTAATGTTTTATCAGACGCTAATATCGGTAACATCCAAAAACTGCACACCTGAAATTTTCCAACCGTTTGATGTTTGCATTAGAAAATACCTCACATAGTGTGCAGTGCCGGCCGCGTCTAATATTTGAACATCTTGAGTGCGCCCTTGAGAGGTTTGTGTGTGTTCTAAAAATGCCACACCTGCTGATTTCCATATCATTGGATAACTAAGCTGAACCATTTTACCAAAAAGTTGTGCAGTTCTAAATATAGATCGTATCGAAGGGCTGGCATAAGTATACGCCCTGCTCACATCGTCATCTGCAAACGCTTGGAGCTGACTATTAATAGTAGCTTGCACCTCTTCTTTTTCAGAAGCAGCAACCGGCAGGCAAAGCAGCAGTAATACCAAAATACTTGCAAGATAGCGCATCGCAAATAGGTCGGTAGGGATAGTTAGGATAGTTGCTTTTTTAGTATTCATTAGTCAATTATTGTTTAAACGCGCTAAATTTGCAATATCAGTGATTAAAGTAACCCACCAAGCCTTGGTGAGGGTCAACTCTATCGAACAGCTCCAAAGGCTCATAGGCAGGTGCAGCACTTTGCAAAAAGCCCACCACACCTTAGAATCCAAAAAAACCATTAAATGCTTAAGTTATAACTGGCTGATACAAACTTAAAAAGATCACTTACTCATTTGTTTAAGCTTTAACAGTGTTTTTAATATGCTGCTTTAATTGCATGACAACCTTAGTTTTTGGATTATCTTTTCTCATCAACATACCTAAAACCCGTGGTTTTGGGTTATTTGGAAGGGGGATTTTCCTTAAATTAGAAAAAACAGGGTCAGATTTACAAAGGTCTGGAGCGACTGAAACACCAAGACCATGCGCCACCATACTACCCAATGTTTCCATAGAGTCCATGACCATGGATTCCTTGACCATTATTTTGTTTTTTGTGAGCCAATAATCAGCTAATAAGCCCACAGAGGTTCGCTGTGCCAATCTAATATAAGGTTGGCTTTGTAAAATACTGATGGGGTCTTGACCTTTGAAACTATTGGAGGTCAATAGCACAAGGGGCTCTTCGACAAGAGTCTCCCACTGAAGGCTTTGTTCTATTCTTTGTGGTTTACTTAATATTACTAAATCGATATAGCCATTTAATACGTGGTCATACAAGTCTGTGGACATGCCTGGAATAATTCGAACTTTGGTATTAGTCACATCTTTCATCATACTTTTAACTGATAAAGGCACCAGTGCCAATATAGCCGAAGGAACTGAACCCAAACTAATGGT
>DKMQ01000043.1:10205-10424 GCA_002470565.1 Oceanospirillaceae bacterium UBA7410
CAGCTTATCTGCAGCAGCAGAAAAACTACCGCTTTCTTGAAAGGCTAAAAGTGACCTTAATTGTTTGATGGACATAATGGCACCAACTGTTTGAGGATCAGAGTGAATATTAAGATTATATTAACGCAATGGTAAATATAAACTTTACTAATAGTAAACTAAATATGGCTTGTATTAATATTTACTTTACAAGACTATGAAATAAGTGACAATTAAGTT
>DKMQ01000029.1 GCA_002470565.1 Oceanospirillaceae bacterium UBA7410
CCAGTTTTACTTGACCACTACAGACTGAGCAGTGAGCGAAGCGAACTGTGATGGAGTGGAGCGGAGCGTAACGCCTCCCTCCTGGCGCGCCAATTCTTAAATATTATTATATAATTTTCAATAAGTTAACCCATATGTTTGCGCAACCGTAGAGCCTAGCGTAGAACCTTACATTAGAACTATCGTTAAACTCACTGTGCATTGCCAATGCTACCTATTGCGCTATTGCAGGTTCAGCGCTCCAAAACCTACACATAGACAACAGGTAGCACCACAAAACCCTCTTTAATGGGTTAGTGGTGGCATATTATTAAGCACTTCTTGCATGGTTGTGCCAAAGGCTGAAGGGTGAGGCACTACAGTGACACCACATGCTTTTAAGGCCGCCACTTTTTCTACCGCACTTTCGCCAACAGTATTAATAATGGCGCCAGCATGTCCCATACGTTTGCCTTTGGGCGCTGTTAAGCCTGCAATATAACCCACAAGCGGTTTGGTCATATTATCTTTTGCCCATAATGCGGCCTTCACCTCTTGAGACCCACCTATTTCACCAATAATAATCACAGCGTGCGTGTTTGGATCTTGCTCAAAAAACTCTAAATGATCTTTGAATGAACTGCCATTAACCACGTCACCGCCAATGCCCACACTTGTGGATACACCAATACCTAGTGATTTCATTTGTGAGGCGGCCTCATAGCCTAAAGTGCCAGAACGACCGATGATGCCTACATTGCCAGGTAGGTAAATATGCCCTGGCATAATGCCCATCATGCTTTTACCTGGGCTAATGGTGCCTGCACAGTTGGGGCCTGTGAGCACCATACGCTGATCTTTTTTATATCTGCGCATATAACGCTTAACTGTAATCATATCCAAAGTAGGTATGCCATCAGTGATGTTCACACAAAAAGATATACCCGCATCAGCCGCTTCCATAATGCTGTCAGCGGCAAAAGGTGGGGGTACAAATATAATACTTGCAGTGGCACCTGTGTGTTTTACAGCGTCTTTCATGGAATTATAAACAGGTAGGCCAAGATGCATGGAGCCCCCTTTACCAGGTGTGACGCCGCCTACAACATTAGCGCCATATTGAATCATTTCCTGAGCATGGAAGGTGCCAATTTTTCCAGTGAAGCCCTGAATCAAAATTTTTGTATGTTCGTTAATATGAATAGACATTATGACTCTCCCTTAGCAATTTTTGTTTGCTTGTTGCACTGATTGACCGATTTTTCAGCCGCTTCAAAAAGAGAGTCTGCCAGTATAATAGGTAACCCACTGTCCAATATCACTTGCCTGCCTTTCTCAACATTTGTGCCTGATAACCTAACGATCAAGGGCACCTTAATATCTATTTTTTGCATGGCCAAAACCACACCTTCAGCGATCCAGTCGCAGCGATTAATGCCTGCAAAAATATTCACTAAAATAGCTTCTACACTCTCATCTGAAAGCACCAGCTGAAAAGCTTTTACCACCCGCTCAGGAGACGCGCCGCCTCCAATATCTAAAAAGTTAGCAGGTGCACCACCGGCATAGTTAATCATGTCCATGGTGGCCATGGCCAAACCTGCGCCATTGATAATGCAGCCGATATTGCCATCCAAACCTACATAGCTTAAACCACGATCATAAGCTCTCATTTCGCGCACTTCTTCTTGAGACTTATCCCGCAGCTCCGACACCCTTGGGTGGCGAAATAGCGCATTGTCGTCAAACTCCATCTTGGCATCCAAAGCCTGAAGTTGGCCTTCTTTGGTTACTGCCAAGGGGTTGATTTCTAGCATGCTAGAGTCCAATTCTGTCATGGCTTGATAGCAACCTAATAACAGCTGTGACATTTGGCGTATTTGATTTTTATCCAAACCCAAGGCGAACGCTATTTCCCTAGTTTGAAACGTTTGCAGGCCTACTGCAGGCTCCACTTCAAAGCGAAAAATAGATTCAGGCCTTTGTTCTGCCAAAGTTTCAATGTCCATGCCGCCTTCTACAGAGGCGATGACCGTAATACACTCTCTTGCCCGATCAAGCACAAACGCAAGATAAAGCTCTCGCTCTATATTACAGGCGGCTTCTACATACAATCGGTAGCAGATCTTACCCTCTGGCCCTGTTTGATGGGTGACTAGCTTGGCACCAAGTAGCTCATCAGCAGCTTTACCTACTTCGTCATACTTAGAGCAAAATTTAATGCCCCCTGCTTTGCCTCGTGCACCCGAATGAACTTGTGCCTTTACTAGCCAGCTATCCCCACCTATTTCTATCGCTCTATAGGTGGCTTGCTCTGGGCTATAAGCTAAATTACCTATAGGAATGGGCACGCCATATTCGGCTAAAAGTGCTTTTGCTTGATACTCATGAATATTCATATTGTTCTCCCACTATTAAACAACGTTGTTTAGCTGATTGCTTTTGCAGCAATAATATCGGCTTGTTCAATAATGCACCGAGCCATTCTTTCTGATGCGATATCAATCATCTTTCCATCTAGCTGTGCTGCACCTTTGCCTTCTTTGGCGGCTTGTTTTAAAGCTGCCAAAATGGCTTTAGCACGAGCTACTTCACTTTCAGGAGGAGACATGGCTTCATTGGCTAGGGCGATTTGTGAAGGGTGTATGGCCCACTTGCCTTCATAGCCTAAAGCGGCAGCGCGATGAGCAGCAGCACGATAGCCTTCAGGGTCACTAAAATCGCCAAAGGGGCCATCAATAGCACGCAAACCAAAAGCGCGACATGCTGTAGCAATTTGCACCAAAGCGGTGTGCCACTGGTCGCCTATGGCGCCTGCGCAGTTGTATAGCGGGTTTAGGCCACCAATATTAGTGGTGCGTGCCCGCATGCTGGCTGCATAATCAGCTACGCCAAAATGCAAGGCTTCAAGCCTAGGGCTAGCCTGAGCGATAGACATTACATTAGCACCACCTAAGGCAGTTTCTATTAAGCACTCAATACCTATTTTGTGTTTAATGCCACAGGCTTTTTCAATTTGAGTAAGCAACATATCTACAGCGTATACATCTTCAGATGTACCCACTTTAGGGATTAATATAGTGTGTAAGTTGTGCCCAGCTTGCTCCACGATATCCACAAGATCACGATAAGCGTAATGGGTATCCAGCCCATTAATTCTTACCGACATGGTTTTGCCAGACCAATCGATATCATTAAGGGCGGCAATGATATTTTTGCGGGCTTGAGGTTTGTCATCTGGCACTACTGCATCTTCACAATCCAAAAAGATGTAATCAGCAGCAGATTCAGATGCTTTAATAAACATATGGGGGCTAGAGCCTGGCACTGCTAATTCACTACGTTGTAAACGAGCAGTTGCTTGTTGATATTGCGTAAAACTCATTTGTGAAAACTTCCTAATCTAATGTAAGTGGATGCACAGTAGAGTAGGAAAATTGAATAAACAATGTTAAAAATCACAAAAAAATAGCAAAAAGCAAAGAAACTCTCGAAGTTTTTTACCAATGGGACCGTGGATTTATGATAAGAAATATTTGTGCTCAAAACCGTGAATAAAAACACTAAAGCGAAAAAAGTTTTGTCGCTTAATCGATGAAGGTAGCGCTGTTAAATTTGGACTGGACGAGCGCTACCTTCTACCCAATATTCGCACAATTCGCAAAAACAAATTAATAATGTCCATATACAACGCAGCCGCACTGTCTATGGCGTTATCATAAGTTTTGGGTATGGCGTTGGCTCTAGCCCAATCATAGCCAATATAGCCACAAAAGATAATCGCCACTATCCAATCCAAAATGCCATGATGAGTATTAAAGATAAATATCTCAATCAGCTCAACAATCACCACACAAAACAAAGCAATAGTAAGGCCGCCCGATATTTTATTAAAAAATGCAGGGTACATAGAGCCCAAAACCATCATCACAAAAGTGACCATGCCAGTCACTCGGATAGCCTGCACTACTATGTCGGGGTTATATTGGCTTACTACCAAATTAATAATCAGCCCAAAAGGCACCACCACAAAGTTATACCCAATAAAGCTCACCATAGGGCTGGCAGATTTCTTAAAAAGATAAATGCCCAAAAAACAGGAGCCCAAATAACCAACAAAAAAGACGATAGGGTTAATGCTGCTTATAGAGGCCACGGGTATATTCACCACCATAAGCCAATTTATGGCAAAGCCCCACATAAGGGTTAAACCGATCACCACGTTGTAGGTGGAGCGATGAATGATCTTGGCATCTGTGTGTGTTCTGTTAAATACGCCTACTTCCATGGTTTCACCCTATGTTTGAAAATATTGTTATGCAGCTATTAACTGTATGCTTTGTTTGAAGTGATTTTAGCCAGCCCTTTAACAATCTTAAACACCGACCACACCCACACAGCAAACAA
>DKMQ01000004.1 GCA_002470565.1 Oceanospirillaceae bacterium UBA7410
TATATTACTTTTGAGCTTGGGCATTATCCCAAGCAGCAATGATTAATCGGTATTTTTGGGCCATTAATTCAATGGCCTGGGCATCGTTAAGCTCTCCTTGCATCCAGCTTTGTGCAGCTTGTGCAAACAGTGTACGACCAATAGCAAAACCTTTAACCCATGGTTGCTTAGCCGCTGCCAAAAATGCTTCTTCAATCTGCTCAATAGTGCTGTTTAAACCTAACACGATAATACCTTGGCAATAAATATCGTTTTGGTCGATGATCTGACCTACTTTATCCCAGTATGTATCTTCTAATGCTGGCTCTAGCTTCCACCAGTCTGGCTTAACACCTAGATCATAAAAGTGCTGCATAATTGGCGCCACTTGTTCAAAGGCTGGAACGCCACCATCACGGGCGGTAATTATTTCTAACAACCATTGGTGCCCAGTAAAGCGACAGGCCTTATCTAGCTTTAGGATTAGCTGTTCATGGTGTTTGCGGGTTTGTTCATCATCATCCAAACGATAAGGGCACAATACTTTAACGGTTTGATTAAGTGGCCAATCAAACAGATGTTCTACTATGTCACCTTGCGCTTCTAGTTGCAGAGGAAACTCACCTGAGGCTTCTATAGGCCTGCCTATCCATGCCTTGGTACTGGTGATTTGATGTAATGCCGCACGCCCTGTTTTGTCATCTACTAGCATGCCAAAACCTTTATCTTCCCCTGCTTCTTGTTGTGCAGCCTGCACCGCAAGAAGCTTAAATTTAGCAACATCAGCCAAAGACTTGCCAGCAGCTTTAGCCCATTTTATAAACTGGTGGCGGTGATCAATGGCAAAGGCTGCCAAACGTGTATATTCTTTATTTCGATTAGTAGTGCGATGGATATGATTTAATACTGGGTCAAAACGTAGTGATCTGTGCTCACTACCATGAGCCAAGAAATACTCTAATTCTTGCCATGAAGGCACTGCTGGAGAACAGCCATGGCGCGAAACCGCGAAAGCGCCGCAAGCATTTGCGTAAGCGCAACTTGTAGGCCAGTCTTCACCGCCTAACCAACCGCGTAATAAACCAGACATAAAGGCATCACCAGCACCTAATACATTATAAACTTCCACTTCAAAACCTGGTCCTTTTGCGCCAGATTGCCAACCATTAATATGTTTTTCAAATACCCGACAGCCTAATGCCCCACGCTTACACACTAGCGTTGCCTTAGACATGCTGCGCACTATAGCTAAAGCCTCAAGGCTATTCTCACTCCCAGCAGCAATATGAAACTCTTCTTCAGTACCTACAATAAGGTCTATATCAGGTAAGAATGCCTGTACATGCTCACTCACATTTTTATCAGCAATAAATCGACTTTCACCATCGCCATGACCAGCCAAACCCCAAAGATTGGGCCTGTAATCAATATCTAGTACCACTTGCGTGCCATGTTTTTTGGCTAACGCTATCGCTTTGCGACTTGCTGCAGCTACTTTAGGCGTACTTAAATGAGTGCCTGATAGAAGCAACGCTTTACTTTTTTTAATAAGGTTTTCATCAATGTCATCTTCACACAAAGCCATATCAGCACAATCTTCACGGTAAAAAATAAGAGGAAATTGTGTCTCGTCTTGAATGCCTAAAATCACCAAAGCACTTAAACGCTTAGGGTCAGTTTTCACTCCTTGCACATCCACGCCTTCAGCTTGCATAGTTTGGCGTATAAAACGCCCCATATGCTCATCACCTACCCTTGTGATCATGGCTGATTTAAGCCCCAAGCGCGCAGTGCCTATGGCGGTATTAGCAGGACTGCCGCCCACATACTTGGCAAAACTACCCATATCTTCTAAGCGACCACCAACCTGCTGACCATATAGATCAACACTAGAACGACCAAAACACACTAAATCCAAACTCTTATGTTCCATATTTAAACCTAAACGAAATATATATTCCAAATTGTGAGCAGCAAAAAACTTGGTGTTTTTGCTTTTTTACCTTTAAAGGAAATATTATCTTAATGTTTAACTAATTTTTATTTACTGATTACCCAGCTCTGCCCGCACTCTTCCAGTTTCTACAGCCAAACAAAGTGCTAAGCACATAGTTGCAGACAATCCTCTAAACCCACTGACTTCCTCTTCCAACACTTCCAAATGAAAATCATCTCCTCTGGCAATTGGGCTCAATGTTGAGTCAGTTAAAGCCACTACATTGGTGTTGTTAGCCAAACAAATATCTACCAATTCTCTGGTATTTGCAGTGTAGGGGCTAAAGCTAATCGCTAACAACACATCGTCTTCTTTTAGCATGCGAGCCTTATCAGCCATACTATGGGGCATACCAGTCAGAACCACTGAATGAACCCCAAGTTTGACTAAGGTGTAGTGTAAATAAGCAACCACAGGCTCTGCCCTTCCCTGGCCTGCAATATATACTACTCTTGCCTGTGCTAGCTGCTCACTAGCCTTTAATAGCGCATTTGCATCTACATTGTGCTCCAAACGAGCAATAGATTCTGAAGCAGCCTGGGTAAAATGCGACAAAACAGTCTGCTTTGTGTCTGCCGAGCGCTGCATAGAATTTAATCGCTCAGAATAAGGTTGTGGCACATGCCGCATACTTTCCTGAAACACCATTTGCATGTCAGAAAAGCCTTGATAACCAAGGGATTTAGCAAACCTCACCATAGCAGATGGTGTAACCCCTACCTGCTCACTGATAGAAGCAATGGTATTAAGCGCTATAACGTCTGGATTATGCATAGCAAACACTGCGACGCTTTGTAGCCTTTTAGGGAGGTCTTGATAGTGATTTTGCAACCAAGGCTTTAAATCACTAAATACTCGCGGTGGCTTTACTTGAATCACTTTTGTCATATTTTGTGTCCGACTCGACTAGCACATTGCTAAATTATAATGGGC
>DKMQ01000023.1 GCA_002470565.1 Oceanospirillaceae bacterium UBA7410
TGACACACAGGATAGAGGTAAGGTAGAAAACCGTTTGTACTGGGTATCCAAAGCCTTCCAGCACAGATGCAAACACCGGTGACAAACCAAAACCTGCCATCACAAAAATAGATAACAAGGTGAAAAAGCGCACTCGCTCTTCAGAGCTTACAAGCCGTGTGAGCACAATGGGCCCCAAAGAATATGTTAAACCCCAACCAAAACCTAAGCTAATACTTGCCACTAAAAGCCCTAATCCCACAGAGCTTACATAGCCATATAAAAACAAAGACACGGCAATCGCTATACATGCGATGCCAAGGGCACGCACTCTGCCAAATTTATCTGAAATATGCCCAGAAAAGTACACTGTAACAATGGTCGCTATGGCAGTCACAAACAGCATAGCCCCTACTACTTTTTCACTGGCGCCAAATTCAGCAAACAACCTTGGCAACATAAAGGTCAATCCGTAGGCTCCTGCTTGAAGAAAAATAGCTAAAAAATACATGGCAAAAGTGAGGGATCTAGACATAAGTTATGCTTCTTATAGTTATTTTTGGGTATCGATTATAAAGGTCTTTTTTTGGGGGGGCTAGTGTCGCCCTCACCTAGGGTTAATTGAAGCATCACAGAGTCTAGCCAACGCTCAAATTTATAACCAATCGACTTTATCACCCCTACTTCTTCAAAGCCCATCTTTTTATGAAAGTCTATGGACATATGATTCTCAGAATCGCCCACCACAGCAATCATTTGGCGAAAGCCTTCTTGTGTACATTGTATAATCAACTGGCTTAAAAGCTTTTGGCCAAGCCCCATGCGCTGGGCAGACTCTGCTAGATAGATAGAGTTTTCAACAGTGTATCGGTAGGCAGGTCGTGTGCGATATGCAGATGCATAAGCATAACCAAGCACTTGGTCGCCACGCACAGCCACAATATAAGGGTAGCCGTCTTGGGTAATGGTCTTTTGCCTTTGTATCATTTGCTCCAAACTTGGGGGTAGCTCTTCCCAGCTTGATACACCATGAGTTACCTGCAGTGCATAAATAGCTTGGATGGCTGGCATGTCTTTATCACACACGTTACGAATAGTGATTTGAGTAAACACTGGGTTATCCTTACATCTATTAGTTAAATTTTAGAGGGTAAATTTAGACACAGCTAAGAAGCCAGGCCACAAAGTGTTGTTTGGCAGGCAAGCTATCATTTGTATTGGTTTCTACTAGGTAGTAGTCCCAGTCTGAAACGATACTAAAAGATTTCAACGCCACTAGCATGCCATTATCCACTAGATCGTCCACCAATGTACCCCAGCCAATACCCACACCTTGGCCTGCGATGGCAGCCTGCACTAGTAGCGTGTAGTTATTAAAGGTGAGCACAGGTTCACTAGGTATCACTTGATTTGATAGCTGGCTTGGTGCTTGATTTGGCAGCTGGTTAAAAAAACCACGCCAATTTAGCCAGCCATTGCCAGCTACATCTGCAAGCTTTAACAAGGGTAAACTGGCCAACTGTTGAAGGCGATCTATGGGGGCATTTTGGGCTAATAATGCTGGGCTGCACACTGGAAAAACATGCCCTATGGACACAAGATGAGACCTGTATTTATTAGGCTTACCTTTAGCAAATATAATAGAGAGGTCATTTTGTTGGGCGGTATAGTCTGGCTGAGTTTGTGAGGTGACAATGCGCACTTCTATTTCTGGGTGCAGTTTGCGAAAGTCGGATAATCTAGGCAATAACCAAAATGCAGCAAAAGCAAAATCTGTTTCTACATTGATACATTGGCGCATGGGTGTTTTTTGTAGTTTTGTTAAGCAATTTGTAATCTGCAAAAAGCCAGACTCTACCGCTTCATATAGCTGCTGACCCGCATCAGTGAGAGCTACCCCACGATAAATACGTTTAAAAAGCTGTAAATCTAGCTGCTGTTCTAGGCCACGCATTTGTTGACTCACTGCCGATTGAGTAGAGCCCAGCTCATGTGCGGCAGCTGTAAAGCTTAAATGACGCGCAGCCACTTCAAAGATTAATAAGCTTTGTGCCGAAGGCATAAACTCTTTTAATAACATTAGCACACCTAATACTTACCATTAAATTCTGACTAGTTTACACCGTTATCTGTGATGTTAGAATACTGGCATTAAATCACGTATTTTCTATCAAACATAAGCATAATAAGCCGAGCATTAACTAACATGAAGATTGAAAAAATCACGCCAGCTATTGGCGCCGAAATATCCGGTATTAGCCTTAATAATCTTAGTGCACAAGAATGTGATGATATTTATGCTGCACTGATTGAGCACAAGGTGATATTTTTCCGTGACCAAGACCTCACGCCTCAAGCGCATATCGATTTCGCCAAAAGTTTTGGCGAGCCTGAGCCACCTCACCCCATTTACCCAAGCGTTGCAGGCTATGACAACATTGTTTTACTAAAAACTGGCCCAGACAGCAAACCAGATGCCAATGACTGGCACAAAGACATGACCTTTAAAGCAAACCCTCCGTTTACCAGCATTTTGCATGCTGTAAACGTGCCTGATGTAGGTGGGGACACGCTTTGGGCCAACACTAATACAGCCTACAATGCGCTTCCAAAAATGTGGCAAGACTACCTAGCCGATAAAGAAGCCATACACGACATAGGCACCTTTAGAAATGACCTTTACGCCAAAGGTGGTATAGAGGCGGTCAATAATGGGCTTAAAAATACGGGCTCTGCAGTGCATAAAATCGTGGGCACTCACCCTGTCACTGGGCTTAAGTACCTTAATATTAATCAGTCATTTACGCGCCATATCATGGGTGAAGTACAAGGTGAGAGTGACCGAATTTTGCAGTTTTTGTATCTGCATATGGCCAAGCCCGAGTTTCAGGTGCGCTTACGCTGGCGTAACAACACTGTAGCGATGTGGGACAACCGTATTACTCATCACTACGCCATTTCAGACTATTTGCCCAAAATACGCCACATGCAACGCGTTACTGTGCTAAACGACAAGCGTGAGCCTTAGTATTTGACAGAATATTTTTGACACAGATTTGAATAAAAAAATCACTTCTAAGTGCTGAGCAAGATGCTATTGATATAAGTATTAACCCTATCATTACTCCAGCCACAACTGAGCTCAAGTTCTTTGAGCCTCCAAGCAGAATTCAAAAACCATATCTGGCTAAGTATTCCTCAGTAACAGCCCCACTTAAATGACTACGCAAGAGCTTTCATTTATCTAGCGTTTGGTTTAAACGGCGCCTTACTTTGCGAAGATACACAATTGGCAGAAATGTCCTATTTAGAGTTAGCTACAAAGTTGAACAAGCTAAGCTTGGACCTATGAACTAAGTGAATCAATTAAACTCTCGTGACCTCATGCTAGATGCTCAAGCACCGATTTTGAAAGGCTAGTTTTTGATTTTCGCACAATAACGGTGCGAGCATGCCGCTTTTTCAGTCATGAATCTATACCCATGTTCATACCTTTTGCTTTATTAATCATCGCCCTCTAAGGCCTTGGTTATACATTGAGCCCTGTAAAATCAACACAAAGTCAGCTAATTTCCCCCGCAAAGCTAAACTGGCACAGTTATTGAAAGAGTATGTGTTATGCAGAGTAATTTTACTGTGCTACCCAACCCAAAAGGCTGGGTGATGTAGCCCGCATACACACGATACCTTTAGCTTATGCGAGCTTTTTTGCGTTATTTATATTAGGGGCATACCTATGAACACAGCTATAACACACAGAGTCAAACGCAGTTTAGTTCTCGCCATTAAAACACTAGGTGCTGCTAGCCTACTTATCGGCACACCCATTGCTCACGCTGCACTGGGCGAACCAGAAAAAGACGAACTCACGTTTGGTTTTATCAAACTCACTGACATGGCGCCCATCGCAATTGCCTATGAAAATGGTTACTTCGAAGACGAAGGACTTTATGTCACTATTGAAGCACAGGCTAACTGGAAAGTCCTTTTAGATGGCGTGATCGACGGCAAATTAGACGGCGCACATATGCTTGCTGGCCAGCCGCTTGCAGCTACCATCGGCTACGGCACCAAAGCACATATTGTGACCCCGTTTAGCATGGACCTTAATGGTAATGCGATTACTGTCTCTAACGATATCTGGGCACAAATGAAGCCCAATATACCCACAGAAAATGGCAAGCCCGTTCACCCCATCAAGGCAGATGCTATGAAGCCAATTGTTGACAAATATAACGCTGAGGGCAAGCCATTTAATATGGGCATGGTATTCCCAGTGTCCACCCACAATTATGAATTACGCTATTGGTTAGCCGCAGGTGATATCCACCCAGGTTTCTATGCCCCACATAAGGGTGACACAAGTGGCACCATAGACGCTCAGGCATTGTTATCAGTAACCCCACCGCCACAGATGCCAGCGACTCTGGAAGCCGGCACTATCTTAGGCTACTGTGTAGGTGAGCCATGGAATCAACAGGCTGTATTTAAAGGTATTGGAGTGCCGGTAGTGACTGATTATGAAATCTGGAAAAACAACCCAGAAAAAGTATTTGGCATGACCAAAGAGTTTACCGAAAAATACCCAAATACCACTGCCCGTGTTGTTAAAGCTTTATTACGCGCTGCCAAATGGCTAGATGCAAAGGACAACGCTAATCGCCCTGCAGCCGTTAAAATTCTCTCCCAAAGTAACTATGTGGGTGCCGACTACGAAGTGATTGCCAATAGCATGACTGGGACATTTGAATACGAAAAAGGCGACAAACGTTCAGTGCCTGACTTCAACGTATTCTTCCGTTACTTTGCTACTTTCCCTTACTACTCAGATGCTGTTTGGTACCTGACTCAAATGCGCCGCTGGGGACAGATCTCAGAGCCTAAATCTGATCAGTGGTACTTCGATGTTGCCGCCAGTGTTTATCGTCCTGACATTTATAAAAAGGCAGCACTTGAGTTGATAGAGGAAGGGACGATGACAGCCGCTGACTTCCCTGAGTTTGACTCAGAAACAGGTTTTCGTTCACCACAAAAACATTTTATCGACAATATAGTGTATGACGGTACCGCCCCAAATACCTATCTCAAGAAATTTCCAATTGGCCTAAAAGACGAGACTCTCTAATTCCTTAAATAGCCCATAAAAGCTGGCAACCTGCAAAGGTTGTCTGCTTTTGGAACAAATGTTATCCCCGCACACTCCGTCAAAAGGAAATCCAGTAACATGTTAGCCAAGCTCCAACAGCTACAAACCAAGGTGACCTTTGCGAGCCTATATAAATTTTATGATTCAGCAGCCAAAGCCATAGCACTGCCATGTGTGGGCATTGTTATGTTTATCTTTATTTGGCAAATAACTGCAAGCAACATCGTCACTTCACTGGGCCAGTTCCCTGGGCCAGGGGATGTTTGGAATCAGTCAAAAGTGCTTGTTACCGAGCATTATCAAGAACGCGAGAAAGCGCAGGTATTTTATGAGCGCCAAGAAGTACGTAACAGCAAAAAACTAGCCAACAACCCTGAAGCCGTTGTAAAGATTCGTCAGTATACGGGTCAAGCCACGTATTTTGACAAAATTGTAACTAGCCTGTACACCGTCGCTTTTGGATTTCTAATTGCTACCTTAGTGGCCATCCCCTTAGGGATCGCCTGCGGACTCAGCGACAAAATTTATCGCGCTGTGAACCCTATTATTCAAGTGTTCAAGCCTGTGTCGCCACTAGCTTGGCTACCCCTGGTCACCATCGTGGTATCGGCCACTTATACCAGCTCCGATCCCTATTTTGAAAAAGCCTTTGTGACCTCGGCAGTCACCGTTGCCCTTTGCTGCCTGTGGCCTACAGTAGTTAATACGATTGTGGGCGTGGCTAGTATTGACCGCGACCTCATTGACGTGAGTCGAGTGTTGCGCCTATCAACTTTAACGCATATCAAATCCATTGTGATCCCCTCAGCTTTGCCCTTAATTTTTACCGGGTTGCGACTGTCTTTGGCGACCGGCTGGATGGTGCTCATAGCGGCAGAAATGCTAGCGCAAAATCCTGGACTGGGAAAATTTATCTGGGACGAATTTCAAAATGGATCCTCTAGTTCACTGAGCAGAATTATGGTGGCAGTCATCACCATTGGCATCATTGGATTCATTCTTGATCATCTGATGTTGATGATACAAAAACGTTTTAGCTGGAATAAACAGGCCACCTTACGTTAAACCCTCACACGTTTTAAAACCCATACATCGACACTAGGATATTATTATGCAAAACCGCTATCTGGAAATCAGCCAAGTCAGTATCGATTTCCCTACCGATGGGGAACCCTACCGTGCCCTACAGAATGTCACCATGTCAATTCAAAAGGGCGAGTTTATCTCCCTTATTGGCCATTCGGGTTGTGGCAAATCAACCGTGCTGAATATTATTGCTGGGCTCCACCAGGCCACCGAAGGCGGCATTATCCTAGAGGGCCGAGAAGTCAACGAACCAGGGCCAGACAGAGCTGTGGTATTTCAAAATCATGCACTACTTCCATGGCTAACAGTTTACAAAAATGTTGAACTGGCGGTGAAGTCGGTCTTCAAGGGCACCAAAACTAAAGCTGAAATTGGCGCTTGGGTTGAACACAATCTAGAGCTAGTGAATATGACCCATGCACTTCATAAACTGCCTGGAGAAATTTCTGGGGGCATGAAACAACGTGTTGGCATTGCTCGATGCCTTGCGATGCAACCCAAAGTGTTACTGATGGACGAACCCTTTGGTGCACTGGACGCATTAACGCGGGCCCATCTCCAAGATTCCCTCATGGAAATTCAAGCCCAACTAGGCAGCACCGTAGTGATGATTACCCACGATGTAGACGAAGCGGTGCTGTTATCTGATCGCATTGTGATGATGAGTAATGGCCCAGCGGCCTCCATTGGTGAAATATTACACGTTGATTTAGAACGGCCCAGAAATCGAGTAGCACTGGCTGAGGATGCAGATTTTAATGCCTACCGCCAGCAAGTGCTCCGGTTTCTCTACGAAAAACAGAAGCATCCAGCCACCACCGCAGCCTAATAACCTAACACGCCTTTTAAGGATAGAAAAATCATGTTGAAAGTAGTAATCATTGGAAATGGTATGGTCGGCCATCATTATGTTGAGCAGTTAGCAGCCTCGCCAGTGGCAGCGAAAATCACCGTCATTGGCGGTGAAGCACGTCCTGCATACGATAGGGTGCATCTATCTGACTACTTTGCTGGAAGCACGCCTGAGGATCTTGCCCTCACCACCAAAGAGCACTACCTAGACATGGGTGTAGATGCACATTTTGGCGATATGGTGGCCCACATAGACCGTCATAATAAGATAGTCATCACCGAAAGTGGGCAAGCATACAGCTATGACAAACTAGTATTGGCCACTGGATCCTATCCTTTTGTGCCTCCCGTTGAAGGCAATAATCTGCCACAGTGTACAGTGTATCGTACTATTGACGACCTAGGCATGATTCAAACCCAAGCCAACAACGCCAAGGTTGGAGTGGTTGTTGGGGGCGGACTATTGGGGCTTGAAGCTGCCAACGCAGTGCAAAACCTTGGCCTTGAAACCCATGTTGTCGAGTTTGCCCCAGGGCTCATGGGTGTGCAATTGGATGCGGGTGGCAGCAGCATGTTGCGCCGAAAAATTGAAGCTTTGGGGGTCAAGGTACACACTAGTAAAGCCACTGAGGTCATCGAAACTAACAGTGAAGGCGAAGGCCGAATAGTCATGCATTTTGCCGACGGTGGTTCATTAGCCACGGATATGATTGTATTTTCAGCTGGCATTCGCCCTTACGATCAACTCGCTCGTGACTGCGGATTAGTCGTTGGACAGCGTGGTGGCATTACTATAGACCAGTATTGTAAAACTAGCGACTCATCGATTTTTGCCATAGGTGAGTGCGCATTATTTGAAAATAAAATATATGGCTTAGTAGCTCCAGGCTACCGCATGGCAGAAGCCGCGGCTAGTCAATTAGGTAGTGAAAGCGTTTCCTTCCAAGGCGCCGACATGAGCACTAAACTTAAGTTACTAGGGGTGGATGTAGGCTCCATTGGTGACGCCCACGGAAGAGAACAAGGTTCGGTTGCCTACACATTTAGTGACGAACGCATCGACGTATATAAGCGCTTAATTGTAAGCGCCGATGGCAAAAGTTTACTTGGGGCTGTGTTAGTTGGAGACTGCTGTGAGTACGATACCTTGCTACAGTATTTTTTAAATGGCATTGATCTACCCTCTGATCCAGAATCCCTTATTCTGCCTGCTAACGCCGGTGGCTCACCGGCACTGGGCTCTAGCGCACTGCCTCTGACTGCCACCATATGCTCATGCCACAATGTCAGCAAAGGCGATATTGTAGCCACTATGGATGCCGGCTTTTGCTCACTAGGTGAAGTAAAGTCTGAAACTTCGGCCGCCAGTGGCTGTGGTGGCTGTGCAGCCTTATTAAAGAATGTTGTTGACGACGAAATGGAAGCACGGGGTTTGGACGTTGATACAGCGATGTGTGAACACTTTAATTTCACCCGACAAGAAATGTTTCACATAATCAAAGTGGAAACCATCAAAAGCTTCGAAGACTTGCTACATAAACATGGCACTGGCCGTGGCTGTGAAGTCTGTAAACCGACTGCAGGTTCAATTTTAGCGTCGTTGTGGAATGACTACGTGCTGGAAGAAAAACATGTGGGCCTTCAAGATACCAATGACACCTTTCTTGCGAATATGCAAAATAACGGTACCTATTCAGTGGTGCCCCGTATTGCCGGAGGTGAGATCACCCCCGATAAATTAATTGTGTTAGGGCAGGTAGCACAAAAATACCAGCTCTATACAAAAATTACAGGTGGCCAGCGTATCGATTTGTTTGGCGCTCGCTTGCAGCATCTTCCTGCCATTTGGCAAGAGCTAATCGAAGCAGGGTTTGAAACGGGGCATGCCTACGGTAAAGCACTTCGTACAGTTAAGTCTTGTGTGGGCAGTACCTGGTGCCGATATGGTGTGCAAGACAGTGTTGCCATGGCCTTGTACGTTGAAAATCGCTACAAAGGCCTGAGATCGCCACATAAATTAAAATCTGGCGTGTCAGGATGCACCCGTGA
This sequence comes from Oceanospirillaceae bacterium UBA7410, assembly GCA_002470565.1. Classification (GTDB taxonomy): domain Bacteria; phylum Pseudomonadota; class Gammaproteobacteria; order Pseudomonadales; family Balneatricaceae; genus Njordibacter. The sequence goes on from DKMQ01000023.1 coordinate 9,113, forward strand.
GTGCGCCGAAGCGCAGTCTAAAGACTTTGGCATTATCGCCACCGAAAATGGTTGGAATTTGTATGTAGGTGGCAATGGTGGCATGAAACCGCGCCATGCTGAACTATTTGCCACCGACCTTGACGACAAAACTCTGATTAAATATATCGATCGCTTTCTCATGTTTTATGTACGCACCGCCGACCGACTTCAGCGCACCTCTGTGTGGATGGACAATCTAGAGGGTGGTCTAGACTACTTAAAGCAGGTTGTTATTGAAGATTCATTGGGCATCTGCAACGATCTAGAAGCACAAATGGACGCTGTTGTTGGCAGCTATCAGTGCGAATGGAAGACCACCATCGAAGACCCAGAAAAACTCAAACGCTTCCGCCAGTTTGTTAATTCCGAAGCCCAAGACAAAGCCATTATATTTGTTGAAGAGCGTGGTCAGTTGCGCCCAGCTAAAGAAGAAGAGCTCCAAAAAATTTCAGCCACGCTAGACTAGGAATAGACCCATGAGTCTTAATATGAAAGATCAACATATCAGCATCTGTCGCCAAAATGACTTAATTCCCAACTCTGGAATCTGCGCAGAATTCGCAGGCAAACAAGTGGCTTTATTTTATCTGCCCAATGAAAGCCCCGCTATTTACGCCATTGGAAACTGGGACCCAATTGGCAAAGCCAATGTTTTATCACGTGGCATAGTGGGTGATATTAATGGCCAGCTAGTGGTTTCGTCTCCATTATACAAACAGCATTTTGATTTAATCACAGGTAGGTGTATTGAACACAGTGACGTGAAGGTTCCAGTCTATGTCGTTGAGCTTGTGGACGATTATGTGCTAATAAATCAATGAGTTTTTAGACATGAACCAAACGTTAATTGCTACCACTGGCAAGGTTATAAAAACCACCTGCCCATATTGCGGGGTAGGCTGTGGAGTAAGTGCCACTGTTGAAAACAATCGTGTGAAAAGCGTTGTTGGAGATCCGTTACATCCAGCAAATTTTGGCAAACTTTGCATCAAAGGCACTGCACTGCATGACACCATGAGCGAGCACGGGCGACTATTGCACCCCAGCATAGATGGGGTCAATGTAGACTGGCCCACGGCCATTAATACAGTGGCAGAAAA
>DKMQ01000096.1 GCA_002470565.1 Oceanospirillaceae bacterium UBA7410
ACAAAGACTATTTATCGCCTTTTTTGTAACTCTAGTATTGCAGCCTACAAGTGTATCAAGTTTAGGTTTTTGGTTGTCTTACACGGCTGTATTTGCGTTGGGTCTAGTATGGTATCGCGGGGCTAGTAAAGCATGGTGGTCCCGTGTGATGCATTTATTGGCAGCCCAAGGCGCTTTATCTGTGTTGTTACTGCCAGTCATTGCACTTGGTACTGGTCATGTAAGTGTGCTGGGACCTTTAGTGAACATGATTTTAGTGCCGCTGTTTAGTGCTGTGCTGATTCCTACATTACTACTTGTAAGCATCGTGCTTAGGTTTGTTGATCTCCCAAATTTTTTCTTTATTGTTATCGATATAACTTTGTCCACGTTATGGCAAGGATTAGAGTTTTTATCAGAGATTTCTTGGGCACAGATATTTGTGGGTTCGTTACCAATAGAGGGCTTTGTGTCTGTGTTAATAACAGGGTGTCTATGTCTAATAATAAGGCGCTGGCATTGGCCTATATTGTTTTTGTGGCTACCTTTGGCTGGTTTTATGATATTTGAATTAGCGCGCAATAATGCCTTGGATCATGGTGTTGACAACTCCCAGCAACGTGTCGTCATTACTGTGTTAGATGTAGGTCAAGGTTTGAGTGTCTGGGTGCGTCAAGGAAAACACAATATGGTCTATGACTTAGGGAACAGTTACAAAAGTGGCTTCAGCTTGGTAGATGCAGTAATTCTGCCTGAAATGCTAGCTCAAGGTGTTACTAAATTAGAGACACTGGTGGTGAGTCATTGGGATATGGACCACAGCGGAGGTATGGAGGAAATGCTTAAACGGCAAAAGGTACAGCACTTAATACTACCCTCTGAAAGTAAAATCACTCGTGAGCCTGTTTTTACTCACCAAGATGTTGAGGTCAGTCGTTGTGTCACTAAGCCCTGGGAGAAAATGTGGTTCACTGCGTCTAAGAGTCTTATGTGGCGTCAAATATCCCTGGCAGATTATGGGCTCACAGGTAATAATGCATCATGTGTAATTTTACTAGATATACATGGGAGACAGGTTTTAATAGCTGGGGATATTGAGTCTAAAGCCGAGAGTGTGTTGTTAGCAAAGTTAGATCAATTAGATATTTCTACTCTTTCCAGTGATGTTTTAATAGCACCTCATCATGGTAGTAAAACGTCATCAACAAAGGCATTCTTGGCCCAAGTTATGCCAGCTTACGTGTTAATTTCTGCAGGTAAAAATAACCCCTATGGGCACCCTCACAAACGCAGCACCCATAATTATTGGCAGTCTGGAGCACAATGGTTTAACACAGGTAGGCATGGTCAAATACGCCTAGTGTTTGAAACCAATGGGGATTATCAGGTGACACCTTATAAAAAATAGTCTCAACATATTAGTCATGGGCATGAGTCATTTATATAGGTACGATATAACTATAGGATAACTAAGAAGTAGGCACGACATATAAGTGCTTGATAGCAATCAAGTGTGGGTTATAATTATAATAATTCAGCAGTGTAAAAATGATTTCTAGGATTTATTTTAAGATGGACCAAAGGTGACGCAAAAAATACTCAACGCTTGGTACAAGGGAGCTTGGTGGTTATCCTTGTTGCTGCCCTTTGCTAGTCTATATATCTGGCTTAGGCGTGTGTATCTGAAAAGTCAGCCTAAAGCTCGCAAAAATCCACTACCTTTGTTGGTTATAGGCAATATTACTATAGGAGGCACCGGTAAGACCCCTTTAGTGGTAGCGCTCACTTTAGCTTTAAAAGATAAAGGCTTACGTTGTGCCATTATAAGTAGGGGTTATGGTGGTACTGTAGGAGTAGGCCCCCATTGTGTTACAAGCAGAGATAAGGCTCAAGTGGTTGGAGATGAGCCTTTATTGCTAAGTCGATTAACTAAAGTGCCTGTGATTGTAGGGTCGTGTCGAAAAACCAGTATTGAATGGTTAGCACAACAAGGAAAGTTCGACTTAGTCATTAGTGATGATGGTTTGCAGCATAGCGCCATTAAGGGGGATGTTCAGTGGTGTTTAGTAGATGCTACCAGAGGCCTTGGCAATGATAAGTGCATACCTGCAGGGCCGTTAAGGGAACCAGCTACTAGATTAGCTGAAGTAGACCAAGTATTTACAACAGGAGTACCTAGCCCTGTAATAATTAAACAATTACAACACTATTTAAAAGATAATACATTGTGTTATTTAGAGCCTAAGCTTGATCAATTAAGGCAAGTATGGGATGACTCACAGGTAGAGTGGCCCAAGGATAAAGCTTTGATTTATGCTGTTGCTGCTATAGGTCATCCGCAGCGTTTTTTTGATGATTTGGGTGCACGTGGTTACCAAGTTGATGGCCAAGAATATGCTGATCACTACCAATTTAAAGAACATGATTTGCCGATAAAGCCACTTATTATGACAGCAAAAGATGCTATAAAATGTAAAGTGTTAGCTCAGTCTACAAAGAATCAGGAAGCTATGCCGTGGTTATATGCCACGCAAGCGTTAACTATCGCTCCTGCGCAAATTGATGCGTTGTTGCTAAAACTAGGTTTATAACCTACAGACTAAAAAATATGGAGTCCCATGGATAAGAAGTTATTAGAAGTGCTTGCGTGCCCAGTAAGCCACGGCCAACTGTTTTATCATACGCCAACGAATGAACTTTTTTGTCCTGCAAGTGGTTTAGCTTATCCGATTGATGCAGGTATTCCTGTGTTGTTAGAAGATAAAGCCAGGCCACTTACAGAAGATGAGAAGTCAGCTTAATGTCATTTTCTGTAGTCATTCCAGCAAGGTTTCAATCCAGTCGCTTACCAGGTAAGCCGCTTTTGGATCTTGGAGGAATGAGTATGCTTCAAAGGGTTTATCAACAGGCCTGTAAAAGTGGCGCATCGCAAATTTATATTGCAACAGATCATAGCGACATTCAAACGCACGCAAAGCTCTTTTGCGACCAAGTTATTATGACCAGTGAGAATCATGCCACAGGTACTGATAGGCTGCAGGAAGTGGTCACGAAGCTTGCCTTACCCCAAGATCATATTGTTGTTAACGTGCAAGGGGATGAGCCATTAATCCCTCCTACATTAATTAACCAAGTTGCACATAATTTACAGCGTTACTCTAATGCGTCCATTGCTACTTTGGCCGAGCAGATTAATGATGTAGAGCAGGTGTTTGATACTAATGCTGTGAAGCTAGTGCGCAATGGCGCTAACATGGCAATGTACTTCTCTCGTGCTCCGTTACCTTGGAATCGCAGTTGGAATGAGACTGATAGTAAATCGCTAACTAGGGATGTTTATCTACGACACATAGGCCTTTACGCCTATCGTGTGAGCTTTCTTCACCGTTATGTGACATGGCCTCAGGCAAGTTATGAGTCTCTTGAAAGTCTTGAGCAACTTAGAGCATTACACCATGGTGAGAGCATACATGTTGATTTAGCGCCACAAGGTATGCCAGGTGGCGTAGATACTCCTGACGATCTAATACGTATGCGTAAATTACTGGCATCAATGCCTATGGGAAATGGATGAAACCTCAGCTTAAGGTGAGCCTTAAACCCTATAACACCCTCAGTTTAGATGTTAAGGCTGATTACTTTATGTGTATCAATAACCTTGACGACTTACATACAGCTCGCCACTTCTGCCAAATTAACCATTGCCCATGGCTGCTCATAGGTGGTGGTAGTAATCTTGTGTTAACGCAAGATTTTGAAGGCTTAGTAATGTTAATGGCCATGGATAAGGTGTTTTGGCCATCTAACACTGGTTTCAAAAAAACTTCAGAAAAGTTCGCTTTGAGTGCGCAAGCAGGTTACGAATGGGATCGTTTAGTTGAAGAGTCTATACAAAAAGGCGCTAGTGGGTTGGAAAATCTATCACTCATTCCAGGGCAAGTAGGTGCTGCACCTATTCAGAATATAGGTGCCTATGGAGTAGAGCTTGAAAATTGCCTTAGCAGTGTTGATGTATTTGATTTTCAGACTGGGCAAACATTCCGATTAAGTACTAAGGATTGCAAGCTTGGCTATAGGGACAGTATATTTAAGTCTCATACGCACTGGATTGTGATACAAGTTAATTTAACTTTAAATTACGAGCATAATCCTCAGGTTGGCTATGGCATTATTACTGACACTATAGCCTCTGTTGCAGGGCAATCTGCAGATAACCCATCAGCGCAACAGATACGCGATGCTGTGATACATATTCGCCGCACTAAGTTACCAGACCCAAAGCAGATCCCAAATGTAGGCAGTTTTTTTAAGAATCCAGTAGTTACTAGTGAGAAAGTAGAACAGCTGATGAAAATTTGGCCAGCTCTTGTGGCTTATCCATTACCATCAATTGTGGCCACACAATCTACACAAACAGATACACGTTATCATAAATTAGCAGCAGGCTGGCTAATTGATCAATTAGGATGGAAGGGCTTTATACAAGGTGAAGTAGGGGTACATGAACATCAAGCGCTGGTATTAGTGTGCTCAGGCTCTGCGAAGGGTAAGGACGTACTAGACTTGGCTTTGCGTATAAAAGCCGATGTGGATGCCAAATATGGTGTCAAGTTAGAAATAGAACCTCGGCTGTTTGACAACCGAGGCGAGTTTACCTATAACTTAGATTAAGCTTCTTTTGCCGCTTCTTCAGCAGCTGCCTTTTCACGACGACGTTTTTCACGAGGGTCGTTATGGGCACGCTGACCAGATGGGCGTGGAGCTACTTCACTCACTGCTGCTGGAGCGCTGACAGGCGTTGTTTCTGTGACAACGTCAGCTTTTTTCTCAGTGGTTTTTTCAAGAACAGCTTCAGAGGCCTTTTCTACTGTTGCTTCAACTTCAACTTCAACTGCTTTAGTGGTTTTGGCTGCAACTTCCACTACCTTTTCCTCAGATTTAGCTTCAACCTCTACTTCAGCCTTTACTTCAACAGGGGTTTGGTTAGCTGATTCGCTTGGAGTTACCACAACTGATTCAACTGATTCAACTGATTTTTTAGGATTTGGTGTTGTAGCTTCAATCGAAGTTTCAGTTGTCGCTTCCACTGCAACTTCGCTAACCTTAACTTCTTTGGGCTTGCGTTCACGGGGTTTGCGCTGGCGAGGCTTCTTTTCAGCAGCTTCTGTTTTGGGTGCGGCTTTTGTATCCGAAGTTGTTTCAACTACTTCATCAACTGTCACTTCAGCTACGGCTTCAACAACAGATTCAACGATTACTTCAGTAGGTGCGGTAACTTCTGTGTTTAAAGTCACATCAGTAGTTGCATCTGCCTTTACGTTCTCATCTACAGCGACTTCTACGTTTTGCTTTTGATTGCTGCGCTTACCACTACGATCGCGACGACGCTTCTGGTCACGCGTACGGTTGGAGTTAGATTCATACGCTTCCTCTGCTACTGGCGGAGCTTGTGTTGCAGCTTCTACAGCTTCAACCTTGGGTTCACGAGGTTTATTACGCGTGTCTTGGCGGCGGTTGTTATTGCGCTTTTCATCGGTATTTCGCTCACTCTTACGTTCTTCATTACGAAGTGTCGCAGGCGCTTCATTACGTGAACTGTTGCGATTATCTTTCGTGGCTTCGTTACGTTTTTCATCACGAGACTCATTGCGTCGATTACCATTGCGACCGCGACGACGATCATCGTTTTGGTTACGGTTTTGGGTATTTCGAGAGCCATTGCGTGAATCATTACGCGAGTCACTGCGTGAATCGTCGCGAGAAGAAGGCGCTTTTACAGGTGCTTTTGCTGCAACTTTAACTTTAGGTTTGCCGTTAATTAGTCGGCCTAAAGCTTTAGCGATACGAGCACCTAAGCCTAGTGGATTGACAGGCTTTGTTGGAGCTGTTTTAGCTTTAATTGGCGCAACAGCTTCTGCTTTTGGAGCTTTTTTAGCGGGTTGAATGCTTTCAACTGCAGGCTTTTCCATGGCTAAAGGTGTTTTAGCATCAAATTCTTTAGCATCAAAATGATGCTGAACTAAATCGATTTCGTAGCTAGTTTCGCCTGCCTGCGCTGCTTCATGGTCATCGCGCAAACGGCTCACTTCAAAATGAGGTGTGTCCATTTGTGGGTTTGGAATGATTACTACACGCACACCCACTGTTTTTTCTACTTCTAAAATTTCAGCACGTTTTTCGTTAAGTAAATAAGTTGCCATATTTACAGGTAACACCACGCGAATTTCTGCAGAGCGATCTTTACTGGCTTCTTCGTTGATTAGACGAATGATAGATAAGGCTAGTGAGGCAACATCACGAATACTGCCTTGTCCACTACAGCGTGGGCATACGATGCCAGAGGTTTCACCCAGGGAAGGGCGTAAACGTTGACGAGACATTTCCATTAAGCCAAAGCGAGAAATACGTCCGACTTGAACGCGAGCACGGTCAAGTTTTAAACTATCACGTAGTTTGTTCTCAACAGCACGTTGATTGCGCATTGGGCCCATGTCTATAAAGTCGATAACAACCAAGCCACCCATGTCACGCAAGCGTAATTGGCGAGCAATTTCTTCTGCTGCTTCTAGGTTGGTGTTTAAGGCAGTTTCTTCTATGTCACTGCCTTTAGTTGCTCTAGCTGAGTTAATATCAATAGATACGAGTGCTTCTGTAGGATCGATAACAATGGCACCGCCAGAAGGTAGTGTCACTTCTCGCTGGAAAGCAGTCTCAATTTGAGATTCAATTTGGAAGCGATTGAACAAGGGGATTTCTTGATCATAAAACTTGATCTTGCTCTCATAACTTGGCATGACTTGCTGAACAAAAGTTAATACGTCCTGGTATACCTTAGGCTCATCAATTAATACCTCGCCAATGTCTGGACGTAAGTAGTCACGCATAGCCCGGATGATGACGTTACTTTCTTGATAAATTAAGAATGGAGCAGCTTGTTTATCAGACGCTGCAGTAATGGATTCCCATAACTGTTGCAAGTAGTCCAGATCCCACTGTATATCTTCTGCACTGCGGCCAATACCTGCTGTGCGTACAATAACGCCAGACTCAGCAGGTACATTCAGTTGATTCATAACCTCACGTAGCTGTGATCTTTCCTCGCCTTCAATGCGACGCGAAATGCCTCCAGCTCTTGGATTATTAGGCATTAATACTAAGTAGCGGCCAGCAAGGCTAATGAATGTAGTTAAGGCTGCGCCTTTGTTACCACGTTCTTCTTTATCAACCTGAACAACAACTTCTTGACCTTCTTTTACTAATTCCCGAATACTGGAGCGACCACTTTGTGAAGGGTCTTTAAAATACTCGCGGGAAATTTCTTTTAGGGGTAAAAAACCGTGTCGTTCGGAGCCATAGTCAACAAACGCAGCTTCTAAGCTAGGCTCTACACGGGTGATACGGCCACGGTAAATGTTGGCCTTTTTTTGTTCACGAGCGCCAGATTCAATATCTAGGTCGTACATACGCTGGCCATCGACCAGTGCAACGCGCAACTCTTCAGAGTGGGTTGCATTTATTAGCATTCTTTTCATGGTATTCAATTTCTTGAAGCCCATTTACCCTACGGCAATTAATATTTTTACGGGTGCACGAAGGCTTAAAGAGCCCTTTGGGTGTAGGAAACCGCTACCTTCTCGGATAAATATGCCTTGCACTGTGCAGTTCATATTATGTTAATGGTCTGTTTTATCTAACAATATCAAACATATAGGTTAACCTTTATGTTAACTCACCAGCAGCTTCGTTAAAATTTTAAAAAAGCCCTGTTTATTCTATTTAGTTGTTACTATTTTTTGTGCTTACTTCAGCACTGTAATTTTTTCAGACCGATCCATGGGTAGGGTACATCCACACCTAAACACCAAGCATAAATTAATTCGCCGTAACTGGGTAAAACGGGTGGTTTTACGTTAAATAACTGGGAATACCCCAAGTTACAGCCTATTTCATTTGGATTTTGCGGTCTCGGTGTATACATCGAGTGTTAACGGCAAAATCAACGGGTTGGATTTGTCAAACCCCACCTAAAAATTTGTTTACTGAATTGGGCCATTAAATTTCTTGCCCATTAACTGATTTATTCTCAGTTTCAGTGGTCGCTATGTTACCATTCGCGCCCTTACCTCGCAATTAATAAAGCCATTAGTTTTTCATTTATGCAACAAAAGCCAACTCCCCCCCCAGAATTAACCGCTACTGCCGTTAAATATGTCTCTATAGATGAAGATAGAGCAGGTCAGCGTATCGATAACTTTCTTATG
>DKMQ01000007.1:0-25417 GCA_002470565.1 Oceanospirillaceae bacterium UBA7410
ACAATCTCTGTAAGAGAATCAAAAGATAAAATATCTTGCGCATGATCATTAAACGAAACTACTGACATTTCCACACTTAGCGCTCTTGCACACAACGCAGAGCCCACTTGGCTAGATGCTCCTACGACTAAAATTTTTATTGATGACATGAGTTACTGGCTATCCACATAGTGTTGTAGATTTTGATGTAACTCATCCTTACGCGCTATGCTACAAAAGCTAGCATCGATAGCATTAGCTGTAAATTTAGCTAACTCAAGATGACTTGTGTGAAAAGAGGAGGCAACAGCTGCAAAGTTATCATTCATGTATCCACCAAAATAAGCAGGATCATCAGAATTAATACCCACACTGACTCCTTGGCGCAGTAATTCTACAATACTGTGCTGCTCCATAGACTGAAACACCTTTAGCTTGGTATTAGAAAGGGGACAAACAGTTAAGTGTATTTGTTGTTCTATAAGGCGAGATACTAGTTGAGGGTCATCGACACAACGCACTCCATGGTCAATGCGACTCACCTTAAGAATATCTAACGCGTCGGTAATATTGCTTGATGGGCCCTCTTCGCCTGCATGTGCGACCGTTAGGTAGCCCTGTTTGACTGCCTCTGCAAAGACCCTAGCAAACTTTTCTGGAGGGTGACCTATTTCTGATGAATCTAGACCTACTGCAACAATTTCTTGTTTCCATGGTTTGGCTTGCTGCAGCGTTTCAAAGGCGCTCGCTTCATCTAAGTGACGCAAAAAACATAATATCAGTTGGCTGGTAATACCCAATTCGAGCTCAGCCTGAAGCAGTGCTTGGGTTAGGCCTTCCATCACTGTGTCAAAGCTTATACCCCTGTCTGTGTGAGTTTGTGGATCAAAAAATAACTCTGTATGAAGCACATTATCGGCTTTACAGCGCAACATATAAGCCCAAGTTAAGTCATAAAAATCTCTTTTACTGATCAGTACTTGAGCACCCTGGTAATAAATATCCAAAAATGACTGCAAATTAGAGAAATCATAAGCACCACGCACTTCCTCTGGGTTGGAGAATGGAATATCTATACCATTGCGCTGCGCTAGCTCAAACATAAGCTCGGGCTCTAAACTTCCTTCAATGTGTAAATGCAATTCTACTTTTGGCAAACCCGCAATAAATTGATACAAAATAGCATTCCCATTAGCCTGATATAATAAACGTTATTCTATCATTAATTACTTAGCTCAAGGAGCTTGGTCGGTTCTATGATCACTTCTCAGTTGATCATAAATTGATTAGACTAACAAAGGTAAGTAAGCAGCAGAAACTATAATAACAGGCAGCAAAAAACCTTATGCACTCAGCCAAACCTGACCTACGCAGCTACCCTAAAAACAGTGGATGGAAAAGAATGTATCACGCAACATCCTTCTCTCTTAAGGGCATGCTTTATTGCTTTAAAAATGAGGCAGGTATGCGTGAATATACTATGATATTTTTAGCAAGCATCCCTTTCGCCATCTACCTTGGAGAATCACCTGTAGAGCGCATCCTCATGCTAGGGGCTGGTTTATTAGTGATACTCATGGAGTACCTTAACTCTGCTATAGAAACCACATTAGATCGCATTAGTTTGGCACACCATGACCTTACGGGGGCAGCAAAGGATATGGGGTCAGCCTCTGTTTTTGTTGCCGCTTTATTTTTTGTTTATGTTTGGGGTGAGTTTATTTACCGTCATTTTAGTTAATCTACTCTTATTAAAAAGCCCGCCTAGGCAGGCCTTTTATAGCTTTAGCACCAAATCTAAAACCTAAAATGCTCTTGGTCTAAGCCTTGTAGCGTGCCCGCTCCAGCTAGCATTGTAGTGGCGTGGGTCTGGGTTCTAGGCAACAAACGTGAGAAGAAAAATTGTGCTGTAAACAACTTCGCTTGGTAGAAATCAATATCACCAGCACCTTTCGCCAAAGCATCTTGAGAGATCTTTGCCGCTCGAGCAAAAAGGTATGCTTGGGTTACATAGCCTGAATACATTAAATAATCCACTGAAGCTGCACCCACCTCATTGCGATCTTTCAAGGCTGCCATACCCACTTTCATGGTCAGATCACCCCATTCTTTGTTAAGCGCCATTAGTGGCTCAATAAATTCAGCCATCACTTCATTTCCAGCTTCAGCTTTGCAGAAAAGATGGATTTTCTTAGTAAAAGCTTTAAGGCTTTGGCCCTGCGTCATGAGCACTTTACGCCCTAAAAGATCCAATGCTTGGATACCAGTAGTGCCTTCATAAATAGTCGAAATGCGGGCATCGCGAACAATTTGCTCCATACCATATTCACGAATGTATCCATGCCCACCAAAGCATTGCATACCCAAATTGGCAGACTCTAAGCCCGTTTCAGTCATGAATGCTTTAGCAATAGGTGTCAATAACGACAATAGCACTTCAGCCTCTTTGGCTTCATCTGTGGTGCCGTTATGTGTGACAGTGTCATTTAATTGAGACAAATAATAAACTAACATACGTCCGCCTTCAGCAAAGGCTTTAGCTGTTAACAGCATCCTACGAACATCTGGATGAACAATGATTGGATCTGCGGGCTTTTCTGGCTCAACTGGACCAGCAAGAGAGCGCATTTGCAAACGCTCTTTACTGTATTCTAAAGCACCCTGAAAGGCGCCTTCAGCTGAACATAACCCCTGCACTGCAGTACCTATACGCGCAATGTTCATAAAGGTGAACATGCAACTTAAACCTTTATTTGCTGGGCCAATAAGGTAACCTTTGGCACCATCAAAGTTCATTACACAAGTCGCATTGCCATGAATGCCCATTTTGTTCTCTAACGAACCACATTTCACTTGATTACGCTCACCAAGGCTACCATCTGCATTAACATTAACCTTAGGTACGATAAACAATGAAATGCCTTTAGTACCCTCAGGCGCACCAGGTAAACGAGCAAGTACGATGTGCACAATGTTATCCACCATGTCATGCTCACCAGCAGATATAAATATTTTTGTTCCCGTAATGGCATAGCTACCATCTGCTTGAGGTTCAGCTTTGGTGCGCAATAAGCCTAAGTCTGTTCCACAATGAGACTCGGTTAAACACATTGTGCCAGTCCAGCGCCCCTCGACAAGAGGTAATAGATACAGTGTCTTCTGTGCATCAGTACCATGAGTTTCTATAGTATTCATTGCACCATGGCTTAGCCCCGGATACATGCTCCAAGACCAGTTGGACGTGCCACTTAACTCATTAATCATTGTGCCTAAAGACTCAGGTAAGCCTTGCCCTCCAACAGATGGACTATGTGAAATAGAGGGCCAGCCGCCCTCTACATAACGCGCATAGGCTTCTTTAAACCCAGCGGGCGTCGTTACATGACCATCATCCCAAGCACACCCCTGCTCATCGCCAGAAGCGTTAATAGGAGCTAGCACGTTTTCAGCAAACTTTGACGCTTCCTCAAGGATAGCATCAATTGTTTGTACATCAATATCCTCATTTCCTTGTAATGTTTTGTAGTGGTCAGACATGGCTAACACTTCGTGCATTACAAATTGAATGTCGCGTTGTGGGGCTCGGTAACTAGGCATGATGGCTCCGTTTTTTTACAGCATAAGGGGGTATTTTCAAACAGTTGTTTGAAAATACCTTGTTTCCTATTGCTAGGTCAATTGTGAGACTTCATAGTCATCAAATAAAGCAATAAAGGCGCGGGAGGAGCACTCAAGATTCAACTAGCCAAAACGCTAGTTAAGCAACAGGTTCAATTTCAGATAAGTTTGGCAAGCTTCAATCCTTGCCAAGGGAGAATCTACACTGACAAGGTTAGGAACCAAACCCAGCATAGGAGCTGGTATGCGATCTTTTAAAGTAGCAATATTAGCATCCAACTCAATCATTTCAGGATCAACACAGTTAGCAACCCAACCTGCAAGCGTTAAGCCGTCCCTGGTAATCGCCTCGACGGTTAATAGCGCATGATTAATACATCCCAGGCGCATACCCACTACCAACACAACAGGTATAGATAAGCCTATGGCAAAATCGGCCAAAGTTTCACGCTCATTAACAGGCACCCGCCAACCACCAGCACCTTCTACTAGGGTTAAATCTGCCCCCTGCATTATCACACCACTAGTGTAACCAACAAGGCGATCTACTTGCATACGCTGCCCTTCTTTTTGGGCTGCGATATGGGGGGCAATAGGATCAATAAAAGCCACTGGATTAACCTGCTCATAATATAAAGGCAGTGTGCATTGTGCTAAAAGTTGTTGGGCATCATCATTTCTTAAACCATCTTTAGTATCGATACAGCCAGCGGCCACAGGCTTAACTGCAGCTGTAGTCAAACCTTGGCTGCGTGCCTGAGCTAAAAGCGCACAAGCGATCATAGTTTTTCCAACATCAGTGTCTGTGCCAGCTATAAAGTAGCGTTTTTTTATACTCTTCATACAACTACCTTGGTTTTAGCTTTAATATAATAAACCTCATAGGTGACTGGCAGTTGGCCTTTCTCATCTCGCAAAGACTCATACGCCTGCACCATTTTACGCAAACGTCCAACTCCCATCAAACCCTGTGCTGCATAAGCATTATGATTACTTGCACCCAGTTGCTTTAAATCCTTAGTGAGTTGCTGCACAGATTTATATTTAAGTTCGATTGGTCTGCACTCAACGCTTACTTCTACGAAGTGGTTTTTAAGAGCCTTACGTAAAACCTCTAACGGCACAAACTCATTAACATGCTGATAATTATCCACTTGGCCCCACGCCCACTTAAGTTGATGTAAGGTTTGTGGGCCTAATGTAGCACAGTGAAAAAAGCCATCTTCTGTCAAACAGTGGGCTACACCAGAAAATACAGCATCAAGGTTTTTGCACCACTGAATAGCTAAAGAGGAAGTCACTAAGTCATATGTACGGGCGTGGCCTGGCAAGGCCAAGGGAATTTGTTGCGCGTCACCTAATTGCCAGTTGAGTTTGCTGTTATGGTGACACGATTGAGCGTAGTCAATCATACCTTGTGCAATATCTAAACCCGTAACCTTAGTCACAGCTTCAAGATTAGCCAACTTAGCGCTGACATATCCTGTTCCACTGCCAATGTCCAACACACGACCTTGGTGAAGACCTGCACCTTTAGTGATTAGTTGGTCCGCCACGAGGCGCTGCAAGCCTGCAACTTGATCATAATTTTTAGCTGCTTGACTAAATGAGTGAGCCACATCTTGCACATCAGGTAAAAAATTTGTATTAGATATCACAAGGGCACCTCAAGGTGAAGAAAATTGGCCATCTGTCTCGTGACTCCACAATGTTCCAGTAAATAACCGTGAGCGCCTTCCACATAATTCACTTGCACGCTAGTAGGCAACTGTAACTGGCTCACCCATTCAAATGGTACCAATGCATCATGAGTAGCCAACTCTATATAGCAAGGCTGGGTGAGCTGACAAAGGTGTACTCGCTCATCTAATTCTTGCAATAACTTAAGACCAAAAGCTTTGCTCACCTGCACCTGCATAAGTTCAAGCATTTGCTCTACCAAAATCTTAGGAGCTACTGACCCTTTGGCTTGCAGACTTGCAAAACGTCGTAAGGTTTTGCTTGCCAAAGCCTCATAGCCTTGCTGAAATTGTGCCAACAAATTTGGTAACATTGCACTTGGCCAATTAGCCCCACTGGTAAATTTAGGGTTCACTGCTATTAGTGTGACGCTTTGAATGCGTGTATCGTTATGGGCCATGCGAATCGCTATTTGCGCACCTAATGACCAACCTAAAATATGGTATTGGTTTGGAAGAAATTGCTTGGTGATAGCAATCCACTCATCAAGCTGTGAAATATTATTACGTTTGTCAGCAATAAAGGCATCCTGCCCGTGCCCGGGCAAATCCAGTAGTATCAGCTCATATTGACCCTGCAAGTCGTTCAGCATCACATCAGACCAACAGTTATTGTCATAACCCCAGCCATGAAGTAAAACAAGCTTAGGTTTTTCAGTTATCGTAGACAAAGTTTTGAGGTCTCCATTCACTCTTTCACCGACAGCAACAAGCCTTGCTTTTGCAGCACGGCTAAGGCCTCAAGCAACTTTTGTAAATGGCTCTCTGTATGCGCCGCAGATAAAGTAATTCTTAAGCGCGCAGTGTCTTTTGGCACCGTTGGTGGGCGAATGGCTGTAACTAACAAACCCATGTCCTTAAGTGCGCTGCTTACTCTTAGTGCCACAGTTGATGATCCTAACATGATGGGCTGAATAGCCGTATCACTCGGCATCAAAGGCAGGCCTAGCTCTTTGGCTCGCTTCTTAAAAACATCAATCAAGTGTTTAAGATGCTGCTGTCGCCAAGCTTCATCTGTCAACAAATTAACTGCAGCAAGGCTTGCAGCAGCTATTGATGGTGGAAGAGCGGTGGTGTAAATATAGTTACGAGAAAACTGTATAAGACTTTCGATCAGCGTATCACTACCTGCTACAAAAGCACCATAACTACCCAAAGCCTTACCTAAAGTGGCCATATAAATGGGGCACTCTTTAACTGTAAGACCTTGAGCTATAGCGCTACCTTCACCGTTGGGGCCAAGCACACCAAAACCATGGGCATCATCAATCATCAGCCAAGCCTTTTGCTCATCACAAACCTGGCTTAGTGGCCTTAGCGCGGCACTGTCACCATCCATACTAAATACGGCATCAGTGGCGACCAAACGTCGTCTTGCTTGGGTATTTTTTAGTTGTTGCTGTAAATCAAGGCTGTCATTGTGACGATAGCGCTTAAATTTAGCTGCACTTAGTAGCCCACCATCCAATAGAGATGCATGATTCAAACGGTCTTGGTAGATGGCATCTTGGCGCTCTAGCAGGCTGCTGATCACCCCCATATTGGCCATATAGCCACTAGAAAATAACAATGCTCTGGGACGTTGCGTCGCTTTAGCTAATGCTTCTTCTAGCTCATGATGCAGATCAGTGTGACCTACAACCAGATGTGATGCCCCACTGCCTAATCCATAATCAACACAGGCTTTTTTCGCAGCACTGATCAGCTGTGGATGGTTAGCTAAACCTAAGTAATCATTACTACAAAAAGCCAGTAGAGCCTGCCCGTTTACCTTTAGTTCTGGCGCTTGTGGCCCTGAATGTGAAGTACGGCTGCGATACAAATCATCAGCTTGGCGTCGCTTAAGTTGCTCATCAAAAACGTGGTCTAAACTGTGCATTAGAGACTAGCGTCAACAAACATGTGCTCCGAGCGTGCATGATTAATCGCCTGTTCGATGGCACCTTGGTGTGCCTCATCAGAAACATCTTGGCCTTTTTCAGGACGAATGCCTAGCTTAGAAAATAATGCTCTGTCTTTTTGTGCTGCTGGGTTTTCGGTAGTCAGCAATCGCTCACCATAAAATATTGAATTAGCACCGGCAAAGAAACACATCGCTTGCATTTGCTCATTCATTTGCTCCCTTCCCGCAGACAAACGCACATGAGATTGGGGCATTAATATACGCGCAACAGCTATAGTGCGTATAAAATCAAATGGTTCAAGGTCTTCAATTTGATCTAAAGGAGTGCCTTCAACTTTTACTAACATGTTGATAGGCACGCTTTCTGGATGCTGTGGCATATTAACTAACTGTTGTAACAACCCCACGCGATCCCTTAAGTCTTCTCCCATTCCTACGATCCCGCCAGCACACACTTTCATGCCAGAATCACGCACATTGGTTAAGGTATTCAAGCGATCTTGATAGGTTCTGGTAGTGATAATAGACCCATAAAATTCTGGTGAAGTGTCAAGGTTATGATTGTAATAATCTAACCCCGCCTCAGATAATTCTTGGGCTTGCTCTGGCGCTAACATGCCTAAAGTCATGCATGTCTCAAGGCCCATAGCTTTTACTTCTTTAACCATCTCTAATACGTATGGCATATCTTTAGCACGGGGATTTTTCCAAGCAGCTCCCATACAAAAACGAGTTGCCCCTGTGGCTTTCGCAGCCTCAGCCTCTATGATCACTTCTTTGACTTTCATTAAGCGCTCAACTTCTAGACCAGTATCATTATGAACACTTTGTGGACAATATTTACAATCTTCAGGGCAAGCCCCCGTTTTTATAGACAATAATGTGCTGACCTGTACTTCATTGGGGTCAAAATGCATGCGATGAATTGTTTGAGCCTTAAAGAGGAGGTCATTCATTGGCAAAGAGAACAATTGAGTGATTTCATTAACACCCCAATCATGTCGCTGGTCAATTTTCAAAAGTGAACTAGACTTAGTGTCTGTATTCATAGAAGTGTCAGTGGAAGTGTTCGTTGATGTCATGGAATTGCCAGCTTAGGAGTTCAGCAAGCATATTAAAAGCTAGGCATTTTTAGTCAACTAATTAGCTCAAGGAGGTTTACATCTGGTCATTAATTAATCAACTTAAGCAGGTCATTCAACCATCTTGCATGGTTTGCGGTGCACACCCACACCAACAAGATAATCTATGCACGGCGTGTAGCTTAGACATACCATGGAGCAAAAACTCCTGTGATGTGTGCGCCACGTTTTTGAGTTATAACAAACTAGATAGCAATCAAATTTGTCTTGACTGCTTGCAAGAACCGCCGCCATATACCAAAACAATATGCGCTTTTGATTATTTTGCCCCTATTAGTGGACTGCTCAATCAATTCAAGCATCAACGTAACCTTGCCGCTGGCCGCCTACTCACATCGTGCCTAAGCAAAACTATTACTAAGGTAGCGCTAAAAGATAAAGCGATGATGCCGCAATTACTTATACCCGTACCCTTACATAAACGCAGATTAAGACAACGAGGATTTAACCAAGCACAATTTATCGCTACAGGTTTAAGTCAATCACTAAACGTAAGGATGAATACAGTTGTATGCCATCGGCCTGAGTACCAATCACCCCAACAAGGGCAAACTCGCAAGCAAAGATTAGAGCAAATGAAAGGCATTTTTAAGGTTACCCCTAAAAAAGCAGACCAAAGGATTAGTCGTATCGCCATTATTGATGACGTGATGACTACAGGAGCCACGGCCCAAGCATTAAGCACGGATATACTTAACTCTTGGGGTGGACCTTTAGATATTCAAGTTTGGTGTGTTGCTAGAGCACAACCTCAAAACATCAGACTTGATTGGTGAGGTTTCTATTCCTGCTCAATCGGTTCTTGCTCAGAAGACCCTTCACCGGTGGATTTTTCATCTTGAATCCGCTGGTAGATTTCTTCGCGATGGACCGCTACGTCACGAGGAGCATTAACCCCAATTCGCACTTGATTACCTTTTACACCTAGTACGGTGACTGTAACATCATCACCCACCATTAACGTTTCACCGACACGTCGAGTCAAAATTAACATACAAAAGCTCCATTTTATTGGGCCGATAAACTAATCATCAGTTTCCGACACCTTAATTATTCCTGCACAACTTGCTTTCT
Organism: Oceanospirillaceae bacterium UBA7410; assembly: GCA_002470565.1. Lineage (GTDB taxonomy): Bacteria > Pseudomonadota > Gammaproteobacteria > Pseudomonadales > Balneatricaceae > Njordibacter. The sequence continues at coordinate 9,456 of DKMQ01000007.1, forward strand.
AGCGATATATATAATGATAACTTACTAATACAGTAAATCATTACCCAACGATCATAATTGTAAATCTACTATTCTTCAATAGTTTGTGGCTTATCCATTTCAAAAGTAGAATGGAGGGCGCGTACCGCTAGCTCTAAATATTTTTCATCAATAACCACTGATACTTTGATTTCTGAGGTTGAAATCATCTGAATATTAATATTTTCTTTAGCCAAACTATCAAACATCCGGCTTGCAACGCCAGCATGGGATCGCATCCCTACCCCTACAATAGAAACTTTGGCAATCTTTTGGCTACCAACAGCACCTGATGCATTAAGGCTTTGGGCAATAGTTTTCAACGTAGTCAATGCTAGATCATAGTCGTTCCGATGAACGGTAAAAGTAAAGTCTGTGAGGCCTTCAGCGCTCACATTTTGCAATATCATATCCACTTCTACGTTCGCATCACTAATGGGGCCTAATATTTTGGATGCCACACCAGGCACATCAGGCACACCTGTAACAGTAAGCTTAGCTTCATCGCGGTTAAAGGCGATGCCAGAGATAACAGGTTGTTCCATAGTATTTTCACTCTCAGTTGTAATCAATGTTCCTGGGCCTTCTTTAAAACTATGTAGCACACGAAGTGGTACATTATATTTGCCCGCAAATTCGACTGCACGTATCTGTAAAACCTTTGACCCTAAGCTGGCCATTTCCAACATTTCTTCAAAGGTGATTTCTGCAAGACGTTGGGCACTATCTACCACTCTTGGGTCAGTGGTATACACGCCATCCACATCTGTGTATATCTGACACTCATCAGCTTTTAGAGCCGCTGCCAGCGCTACACCTGTCGTGTCCGAGCCACCGCGACCAAGGGTAGTAATATTACCCATATCATCTACGCCCTGAAAGCCAGCGACAACAACAACCCGACCTTTAACTAAATCACTACGGATACTATCTACATCAATATTTTGAATGCGAGCTTTAGTATGTGAAGAATCAGTTTGGATCTTAACCTGAGCGCCTGTGTATGATCGAGCTGGGCAATTAAGTTCAGTTAAGGCCATGCATAACAAAGCGATAGTTACTTGCTCTCCCGTAGAGACAAGAACATCCATCTCCCTAACTGAAGGGTTGGCCTGAATCTCATTGGCCATACCTATAAGGCGATTGGTTTCGCCACTCATAGCCGAGACAACAACAACAATGTCATGACCTTGATCTTTGAAGCCTTTTACTTTTTGCGCCACTTGTTGAATTCGTTCTACAGAACCAACAGAAGTGCCACCAAATTTTTGTACATACAACGCCATCTTCATTCCCTAATATCAATCTAAATATTTTACGCCTTGACCTTACAGCAACTCAAGCTAGTGTTAACTAAGCTGATCTTGTATCCATGTCTTAGCACTTTCTAAAGCCCCTGTTAACTGGTCAGCTTGACCACCGCCTTGGGCCATATCAGGCCGACCTCCACCTTTACCCGACATGCTAGATGCCGTGTGACGAATTAAATCACCAGCTTTAACCTTACCGGTTAAATCCTTGGTCACACCAGCTACGATACTTGCCTTATCATCTTGTGTTACTGCAAGCATAACTACACCTGAACCAAGCTGGTTGCGTAACTGATCCATTGCATCACGCAATGACTTTGGCTCTACGCCTTCTAACTGGGTAATCAATACCTTTATGCCGTTAATCTCTTGTACTTGAGAAAGCAGATCTGACCCTTGGGATGCAGCCATCTTAGCTTTAAGCTGATCTAACTCACGCTCTAAAAGGCGGTTTTTTTCAATAATACTTTGCACCTTGTCGGTCACTTGCTCACGATTGGCTTTTACCAATCCGGATACCGTGGAAAGCATCATGCAAGTCGATGCTAGCCATTGGCTCGCTGCAGCGCCGGTGAGCGCCTCTACCCTCCTTACACCAGATGCTACACCTGATTCTGAAGTAATGATAAACGCACCTATGTCTCCAGTTCGTTCAACATGGGTGCCACCACAAAGCTCCAAAGAAAAAACATCGGTTTGCGAAATGAGGGTTGCTTGTCCGTGCGCAGCGACACTACCCATGGTCACCACTCGTACTTGCTCTCCGTATTTTTCGCCAAAAAGCGCCATCGCACCAGCAGCTTTAGCTTTGTCTATTGCCATGTTTTCCACAGCCACCAAGGTATTGTCACGAATTTCTTTATTGACCATTGACTCAATCATAGCCAACTGATCTGTGGAAACAGGCTCTGGGTGTGAAAAGTCAAACCTTAATCTTTGTGGGTCAACTAAAGAACCTTTTTGTATAACATGGTCACCTAATACACGACGCATAGCTTCGTGGAGTAAATGTGTTGCTGAGTGGTTTTTTGCAGAATTACTGCGCAAGTTTGGACTCACTAGGGTTTCAACTTCATCACCCACTGTTAGGCTACCTGACGTCAATTTTCCATGATGAACAAAATGATTGCCTTGTTTGAGTGTATCACTAACTTCAAAGCATCCACCGCTCCATTCAATAACACCATGGTCCCCAGCTTGCCCGCCTGACTCAGCATAAAACGAGGTACTGTCCAAGACTAATTGCACATTACCTGGTTTGGATATATTTCCACTTAGTTGTCCATCAGTAATAATTGCAACAATTTTGCCCGTATGATTTAGCTTATTGTAACCTTCAAATTGGGTCTGACCAGGTATATCAAGTTTATGACTGTAGTCCACAGAAAAGCTACTGGCTGAACGAGCCCGCATGCGCTGTTGCTCCATAGCATTTTCAAAACCACTAATATCCATTTCTAAATTGCGTTCACGAGCAATATCTCCCGTAAGGTCTACAGGAAAGCCGAACGTATCATAAAGTTTGAAAATGGTTTCACCAGGGATAGTTTTCCCACTTAATTTATTTAGGTCTTGCTCTAGAATGCGCATCCCCTGATCCAGGGTTTTAACAAATTGGATTTCTTCTTTGGCGATGACTTTTTCAATGGTCGATTGCGCAGCTGCTAGATCTGGATAGGCTTCTCCCATCTCTATTACTAATGGCGCAACTAACTTATTGAAAAAACTTCCTTGAGCACCAAGCTTATTGCCATGCCTTATTGCACGTCGCATGATGCGACGTAATACGTAGCCTCTGCCCTCGTTAGAAGGCATCACACCATCCAAAATCAAGAAAGACACAGAGCGAATATGATCCACAATCACACGCAGTGACTTGCTTTCCATATCATCTGTACCAATCACCTGTGCAGTTGCCTGTAACAAGTGCTGGAATAAGTCGATTTCGTAGTTTGAATGAACGTTTTGAAGAATCGCAGCAATACGCTCAAGGCCCATACCTGTATCGATTGATTGTTTTGGTAAAGGCGTCATCGCTCCGCTTGAATCACGGTTAAACTGCATAAACACCATGTTCCAAATTTCTATATAACGGTCGCCATCTTCTTCAGGAGTTCCTGGAGGGCCACCCCAGATGTCTTCACCATGGTCATAAAATATTTCAGAACAAGGACCACAGGGGCCTGTATCACCCATAGACCAAAAGTTGTCTTCGTCTAAGCGGGAAAAACGTTCTTGGTTGATGCCAATTTCCTCAAACCAAATTTTTTCAGCTTCAGTATCACTATGGTGCACGGTGACCCATAACTTTTCTTCAGGCAGCCCAAGCTCTACAGTTAAAAAATCCCAAGCAAACCTTATCGCGTCTTGCTTAAAATAATCACCAAAACTGAAATTACCCAACATTTCAAAGAATGTATGATGACGCGCTGTATAACCTACATTTTCTAAATCGTTGTGTTTACCACCAGCGCGCACACAGCGCTGGGATGAGACAGCACGTTTATAAGAACGCTCTTCATCACCTAGAAAAAGATCTTTAAACTGAACCATTCCAGCATTGGTAAATAATAAGGTGGCATCATTACCTGGAACCAAAGAACTACTTGGCACAATTTGGTGATCTAAGTCTTGATAATAATTAAGAAATGCCTGACGGATAGCGGCGATCTTCATGGTCAGTCTCACTGTTAACACAAAAGTGTAAGTATATACTGAACCACTAAGGGCTTTCGAGTATTGCTGAAAATTTACCCCTTAATTGGGGCTATTATTAGAATTTTTTGCAGATAATTGAACAGACTTACAAATGTTCGTCTGGGTGAGCATCCAAAGCATAATAAATTTGTTCTTGGGCAAAGCCACGTTGATATAAATATTTTGCTTGTTTTGCACGCTCTTTTAGATCTGATGCTAGCACTTGTCCATAATGTTTACGTTTTTGTTGTAACGCTTTTTCGAACCAGTCAAAGTTTTTTTCAAGTAATTGTTGGTGAATAAGCTCACGATTTAAACCATATTGAAGGCCCCACTGGTATACACGAGAGGGACCATAACCTGCATTAGCTTTTGATCGCACTAACACTTCAGCAAAACGTTGATCAGATTGCAAACCCAATCGGTAAAGATCATCAAGCAGGCTATCTAAATCAACCTGCCAGCCATTTTCTAATGCCTTGATGTGCAACTTTCGCTGCAGCTCATTTCTTGACTGTTCACGTCGAGCCAACAAACCGATAGCTTTATAACGCAAAGCCGCAGTTTGTTTTTCGACCCCTTCAACCAAAACCGGCTTTCTCATAACCAATAAAACTAGCGCATAAATTTAAAATGTAAGTGGTGTAACCACATCACTTGCTTCTTCAGCTTTAGGAATGCTCAAAAGAGCCTCTCTGATCTGCAACTCGATTTCTTGGCCAATCTCTGGATGGTCTAATAAATACTGTGACGCATTAGCTTTGCCTTGTCCTATTTTATCGCCCTTGTATGCATACCAAGCGCCAGCTTTGTCAACTAAACCTTGCTTAACACCTAGGTCGATGATTTCACCCATACGGAAAATACCCTTGCCGTATATGATTTGAAATTCGGCCTGCTTAAAGGGAGATGCTACTTTATTTTTTACAACCTTAACTCGTGTTTCATTGCCCACAATTTCGTCACCACTTTTTACTGCACCTATGCGACGAATATCCAAACGCACCGAAGAATAGAATTTTAATGCATTGCCTCCAGTGGTGGTTTCTGGACTACCAAACATAACACCAATTTTCATACGAATTTGGTTAATGAAGATGACTAAGCAATTAGCATTTTTAATATTACCTGTGATCTTGCGCATTGCTTGAGACAATAAACGCGCTTGTAATCCTACGTGGTGATCGCCCATTTCGCCTTCGATTTCTGCCTTGGGTGTCAGCGCAGCTACCGAATCAATAATAATCACATCAACCGCATTAGAGCGCACTAGCATGTCTGTAATTTCAAGAGCTTGCTCGCCAGTGTCTGGCTGACTCACTAATAAATCATCTACATTAACGCCTAATTTTTCTGCATAGCTAGGATCTAGCGCGTGCTCCGCATCAACAAAAGCACAGGTTTTACCAATTTTTTGGGCTTCAGCAATCACTTGTAGTGTAAGCGTAGTTTTACCAGAAGATTCAGGACCATAGATTTCACATATGCGACCAAACGGTAAGCCACCTATGCCCAAAGCAATATCTAGCCCAAGAGAGCCTGTGGACACTGAAGGTATAGCTTCACGTGGTTGATCACCCATGCGCATTACTGCACCCTTACCAAATTGACGTTCGATTTGACCTAGCGCTGCATCGAGGGCTTTTTGTTTGTTTGCATCCATGGGGTTCACCTTGTTTTTTGAGGCTTAAAAGCCTACGTCTTTCGTCTTTTTTAAATACTGTAATTACATACAGTAACTGTCTGCATGTACAGTATTAAACCACACCTGAGAAAAAGTGCAAGGCTTAATGCATCAATCCTCTAAAAAGCAGCTTATAATTCCTTTTAGAGCCATACGTACCGAAGTATTTTGAACTTTATTCCGGTTACCAGAGAGTTGATATAATTGGCTATTCGCCACAACCCCATTAGCACACCAAGCGATCCAAACTGTGCCTACGGGTTTGGATTGAGTTCCACCACCTGGACCTGCAACACCACTCACAGCAACGCACATGGATGAGCTCAAAGCTTCACAACCACCAGTAGCCATATATTCAACTACCTCTTGGCTAACCGCTCCATATTTATTGATGATTCCTGGTGGCACACCCAACAAGCTTATTTTGGCATCATTGGTATAACTAATGATGCCCCCATTAAACCAACTTGAGCTTCCTGCTAAAGAGGTCAAAAGGGCTCCTATTGCGCCACCTGTACATGACTCAGCTGTAGCTAAGGTCATGCCTTTAGCAACTAATAGCTCCGCCACTTCAGAGGCTAATTTTTTGTCTTGTTTAAGCTCTAGATCGACGTTTTGCATCGTAGCTTGAGCTGACTTATTTTGCATGATTAGATTACCGTTTAAACAACTAACGCATTGACCATTGCCAATGCAGGCCGCATTTCAAATTACTCAGACACTCTAAGCATTTAGACTCAAGTAAACGTAAGTTTAAATTGCCCGTGTTGGCCTGCTTCTAGTAATATAGCTGTTTAACTGAGCTTTTTACCCGCAGGATATTTTTCATGGCAGTCACTAGCAAATATAGCAACCACACGCCTATGATGCAGCAGTATTTGGGTATTAAGCAAGACCATCCTAATGATCTAGTATTTTATCGCATGGGCGATTTTTACGAAATGTTCTATGAGGATGCTAAAGAGGCATCACAGCTACTTGATATTTCTTTAACCTCAAGAGGACAATCTGCAGGTCAGCCGATACCCATGTGTGGCATCCCTTATCATGCAGCTGAAGGTTATATCGCCAAAATTGTTAATGCTGGTCGCTGTGTTGCAGTGGCTGAACAAATTGGAGACCCTGCAACAAGCAAAGGCCCTGTAGATAGGCAAGTGGTCCGTTTGGTCACGCCCGGCACACTTACAGACGAAGCATTAATGGACTCTTCTCGTGATCACTTACTCAGTGCAGTATGCCAATTACAAGGCACATACGGGGTGGCTAGTTTAGACATGAGTAGCGGTCGCTTTACCTTGGCAGAAGCCAATACACCTGAGCAACTCCAGACACAACTCCAGCGGTTAAGGCCAGTGGAGCTGCTTTTTGAAGAAACCAGCAACGTTTGTGACCACATTCAAGAATGGAGCTGTCGCAAGTCACAACCTAGTTGGCATTTCGCTTACGACACTGCCTTAAGGTTACTTTGTAGCCAGTTCAACACCCGAGATTTAAGTGGTTTTGGATGCGACTCTATGAACGCGGCTATTTGTGCTGCTGGATGCTTATTAAATTATGCTAAGGAATCTCAAAAGGGTGACTTACCCCATCTGCGAAATTTGCAAGTAGAGCTGCCACAAGATACTCTGATTTTGGATGGCCCCAGTAGAAAAAATTTGGAAATTGATCACAATATACAAGGTGGTGATCAGTTTACTTTGGCAGCCTCTTTGGATACAACAGCTACACCTATGGGAGGAAGGCTTTTACGCCGGTGGCTCAACAATCCCTTACGTGACATTACTATACTTGAGCAAAGACAAGAGTTTATCAGCCAAGTAATGGCACATAATAACCCAGAAGAGTTTCAACAATGCCTCAAACCCATAGGTGATATGGAGCGTATTCTATCTCGTGTTGCTCTAAGATCAGCACGCCCAAGGGATTTATCGCGTCTTTGTGTCAGCCTTAGCACTTTGCCTAGCATACAAGTTTTGCTAAGCACGCTGGACACTCAAAAAGCACTTTCATTAGCAGCTAACATTAATGACTTTCCAGATATTGTTAGCTTATTAACTGAAGCTATTACCCAGAACCCCCCTGTCATTATAAGAGACGGTGGCGTTATTGCAGACGGTTATGATGAACAGCTGGATGAGTTACGTGGACTTAGTCAAAATGCAGGACAATTTTTACTTGATTTGGAAATCCAAGAGCGGCAAAGAACTGGCTTATCCACCTTAAAAGTGGGTTACAACCGGGTACATGGATATTATATTGAAATAAGTAGATTACAATCTGACCAAGCTCCTACAGAGTATCTGCGTCGGCAAACTTTAAAAAATGCCGAGAGATTTATCACACCAGAGCTTAAGGCGTTTGAAGACAAAGCTTTAAGTAGTAAGAGCCGCAGCTTAGCTAGAGAAAAAGAACTTTATGAAGCCCTCATTGAAAAACTAGCTACGCACCTGACAAAACTGCAGTGCGCAGCAGATGGCATTAGTGAATTTGACGTGCTGTGTTGCCTATGTGAGCGAGCACTTACTTTGGATCTTAGCAAGCCTAAACTAGTTTCTGAACCTGGAATTGATATTAGTCAAGGCCGTCATCTAGTCGTTGAGCAACTGATCACAAACCCGTTTGTAGCTAATGACACTATGCTTAAAAGTGACGCCAGCATGATGATGATCACAGGCCCAAATATGGGCGGTAAATCTACTTATATGAGACAGGTAGCACTTATTGTCATCATGGCCCAAATAGGCTCTTACGTACCTGCGTCTTCTGCTACCATCGGTATTGTTGATAGAGTATTTACACGTATGGGCAGCAGTGACGATCTTTCTGGAGGCCGCTCAACCTTTATGGTTGAGATGACAGAAACAGCTAACATACTCAATAATGCAAGCGCTAAAAGTCTTGTTTTGATGGATGAAGTGGGACGTGGGACGAGTACGTTTGATGGCTTATCTTTGGCTTGGTCCTGCGCCTTAAACTTGGCTAAAGACATAGGCGCTTTAACCCTTTTTGCCACTCACTATTTTGAAATGACACAGCTATCACATCAATTAACACAAGTGAAGAATGTTCATTTAGACGCCACAGAACATGACGACAACATCATTTTCATGCACAAAGTATTACCTGGGCCTGCAAATAAGAGTTATGGACTACAAGTTGCAAAATTGGCTGGGGTGCCCCATCAGGTGATTAGTGAGGCCAAACAAAAGCTGCTGCACTTAGAGCAAAGTGAGCAGCAAAACATACCCAAAAATGTAACTGAAGCGCCACTTCAAACAGAGCTTTTTAGCAGTTTGTCTCACCCCGTTGAGCTACTTTTAGAGGAGAATAAAGCAGATGAACTCACTCCTCGACAAGCACTTGATCTCATTTACCAAATGCAAAAACTGCTAGAGCGATAATGGCTCAACATTGCATGACTTATGCTTGAATTAGAACTGCGCTTTATTATAGATCAGAATCCAATAAGTCTGAACCATTAAGACCCCCAATTTCTATGATATTGCGCAAGCTCCTTAGTGCGGCAACTTGAACCTGGCGTACATTTTCTCGGGTTAAGCCAACTTCTTGACCCACATTCTCTAGCGTGCCGGCAGTATGGCCTCGCAAACCAAATCGACGGCATATAACTTTTTTTTGAATATCAGATAGTCGATCTACCCACTGCTCCATATTGCTCATCAAGTTAGCGTCTAATACAATTTTTTCGGGCCCTTGATTGTTCTCATCAGGTATCGTTTCTAACAGCGTAGCATCACTATTAGTGCCTAACGAATGGTCTATCGACCCCACTTTTTGGCTTAGATTAAGAAGTGCACTAACACGCTGAACTGGCTTGCCAAGATATTCGGAAATTTCTTCCAAGGTAGGTTCATGATCTAATTTTTGTGTAAGCTCTTTAGTAGCTTTAAGCTGCACATTTAACTCTTTAGCTACATGTATTGGTAAGCGAATAGTGCGGGATTGATTCATAATGGCGCGCTCTATCGTTTGGCGAATCCACCAAATCCCATACGTTGAAAAGCGAAACCCTCTTTCAGGGTCAAACTTTGACACCGCTCTAATTAAGCCAAGATTCCCTTCTTCGATCAAATCCAGAAGTGTTAAGCCACGATATACATAACGACGGGCAATTTTAACGACCAACCTTAAGTTGCTTTCAATCATACGATGACGAGCTTGCTCATCACCTTTTAAAGCCAAACGAGAAAAGTACTTTTCTTCTTCAGCTGTTAGCAAAGCGCAAAAACCAATTTCATTTAAGTATAGGCTGGTTGCATCTTTAACTTCGCTTACTCTATTAGAGTAAGTGCCAGTAGATTTATACTTTTCATACTGTACCTTACTGCGCTGCTCATGAGCTTCATCTACTGATAATTTTCGCATCATTTAACTCACCTAATATAGCCAACAACCTTACTAAAAAAGACATTGGTATTCTGTTAGGGACAATTTACAGTTTTGGTAAATAGTTCAATGGGTTAACAGGTTTGCCATTTTTACGGATTTCAAAATGTAGCCTCGGGTCCAACTGCGGCCCCTTACCTACTTTGGCTATCACCTGCCCTGCCTTGACAGTGTCACCTTCCTTAACGGCAATCACACTATTATATGCATAGGCACTAAGAAAGGTATTATTGTGCTTTATTACAACTAGCTTTCCGTACCCTTGAATCCCGCTGCCAGCATATACTATTATTCCGCTAGATGCTGCTTTTACCGAATTTCCCAGCGAAGAAGATAAGTCGATCCCGTGAAAAACACTACCCTTGCTTGAAAAAGACTTGATTACCCTACCTTGTAATGGCCAATTCCACTGAACAGATAATGGGCCTTTATAAGCTTTTTCAGTAACGGTATTGGAGTTATTTACGGGTGCTGAAGAGACGGGTTTATTGACCACAGCATTGTCACTAACAACTGGCTTTTTTATCAACTTCTTTGCAGACGAATTACTAATTGAATTACTATTATCTGTATCATTAAAATAGAGTATTTGGCCTACATAAATAGTGTACGGAGAAGGTATGTTATTAACTTTAGCTAATGTTTTATAATCCCAGCCAAAGCGCCATCCAATAGCAAACATAGTATCGCCAGACTTGACTTGATAGGACTTAGGAACACTTTGAACACGATTAGCCGAAGATATTAGGCCATTGCTGTAGCTAAGCTCCTGCACAGGTGCGTATTGACTGGTGCTACAGCCTACTAGTAACCAAACAAACACACCTATAATAAAATATTTAATTAACGATAAAACACCTGTATCTAAGCACATATCTAGGCTGCCAAATCTTGCAGCTGAATACGGCCAAATTTGGCAACAACCAGCCCTGCTAGAATGCAGACTACAAGACACCACATGAGCTGATTATCAGCACCTGTGATCTGGCTATAGGTCCAAGGCATTAAGTTTTCTTGCTCGAGTGGCACTTCTAATCCCGCACTATTAAGACGATATGAGAGTGTATACTTCCATGGCCATAACTTAACAGCTGAGCCCATCATTAATCCAGCTAACAAACTCATTACAGCTGCTGTATGGCGCTTTAATAAATAGCTGATTAACCGGCTAAAAACCAACAACCCAAAGCCACAACCTAAAGCAAATACAGCAATCACTTGGAAATCTAAGGCTGCTAAACGGGCAATCAAAAAAGGATAGATACCCAACATCAATAAGATAAAACTACCTGAAATGCCAGGTAGTATCATAGCGCTTATGGCCACAGCTCCTGCTGCCATCAACCATAGGTAACCCAGCCCGGAGAATCCTTCAACGCTCTGCAATATAGGCAGGTTGGCTAAGGATACGCTTACTAAGAGCCCTACAAAAAGCCAGTATTTGCGCAACTGGCTTTGGACGTATAACTCTCTTAGTAGCAAGGCGCTAGCAACCATAATCAGACCCAAAAACAAACTCCACATGATCAAAGGCTGGGCATCAAGTAACCAAGCGATCACCTGGGACAACAGTAGGATAGAGGAAATCATTCCAATCGCTAAGTTTGTCAAAAATAAGCCGTCTACATAATTCCAGGCCTTGCGAATTTCTCTCGCCTGCACAAGTTTCAATAAATGCATATCAAAGCGACTAATTGCAGCCAGCAGGCGCCCATAGATGCCACCTAACAAAGCTACAGTACCTCCAGATATCCCAGGCACTAGATCTGCTGCGCCCATGAGTAGGCCTGTGAAGAATGTTCTCCATTGTATTAACGTGTTTTTAACCATCGCTATATTAATCCATTAATTAAGGGCACAAAATTAGCCGCTTCTACTTTTTGTTTGCTAAAGTGATTACCAGAGCGCGTGATTTTCAACAAATATTGCTCATTTCCACCTACAGGAATGATCATACACCCCCCTTCGGCAAGCTGCCATTGAAGTGCTTTAGGCACCTGAGATGGTGCGGCTGTAACCATAATACCGTCAAAAGGTTCACGAGCTGGCCATCCTTCATAACCATCTCCATGTTGATAGACAACATTGTGAATGTCCATAAGTGCCAAACGCTGCTTAGCTCGGTTCAGTAAAGGCTCAATACGCTCCATAGAAAATAACTTAGGTACTAGCTGAGCCAATATGCAGGTTTGATAACCGGAGCCTGTGCCTATTTCTAATACTTTCTTAGCCGCGCATGATTCAAGCAAAAGCTCACTCATACGTGCCACTGTATAAGGTCTTGATAGTGTCTGATTATGGCCAATGGGTAACGATTTATCTTCATAAGCACGATGGGCTAAAGCTTCATCTAAAAATAAGTGCCTAGGTGTTGATCGCATCACCTCCAGCACTCGAGCATCAGCTACTCCAAGGCTTTTTAGCGTATCCACCAATCGCTCTCGAGTACGCTGAGATGTCATACCAATCCCTTGCTTATTGGCAGCTGTGCGTTTGGGATCAGTAACACTGTAGCGCATTAAGACATACCCTGTAACCAATCAATCACAGTATCAAAGGATTTATGGCAAGCCATGTCTGGGGATAAAGGTGTCACTGACACGTATCCATGTTGTACTGCATGAAAGTCGGTTCCTTCACTTGCATCCTTAACCTTTCCTGCTGGACCAATCCAGTAGCATTTATGACCTCTTGGGTCTTGGGCATCGATCACACACCCTCCTTGCTCTCGGCTGCCTAATCGGGTCACTTTAACACCTTTAATTTGGTCAAAAGGTAGATCTGGTACATTAACATTAATGATGCAGCGTGGCGGCAAATCTAGCTGATTAATTATTTTCACTAACTGCCTAGCTACTTTTGCAGCGCTTAAAAAATTAACATTACCTACTAAAGAAACAGCAACGCAATGGTGGGTAAGATAACGACCTTCCATTGCTGCCGCGACAGTGCCCGAATAGAGCACATCATCACCAAGATTGGCACCGTGATTTATGCCAGAGACGACCATCTCTGGGGCGATATCAAGAGCCCCATTGATACCAAGGTGGACACAATCTGCAGGTGTCCCATCGATACTAAAAAAGCCATTTTCGTGCGGTGTCACTCTGACTGGGCGAGATAAAGTTAACGAGTTACTGGCCCCACTCAAATCTCGATCAGGTGCAACGACTGTGACTTGGTGATCTTTTTCAAGTTGCTTTACCAGATGAGACAACCCTAAAGCATGCACGCCGTCATCATTAGATATTAGTAATTGCATGGTGTCATTCCTTGTTTGTATGTGTAATCTTCAATCATTACTAAGGCGTTTGCGCCTGGGCTAATTCTCGTATTAATGCCGTAGCATAACTGCCTCGCATTAAATGAAAATTGAGCTCTAATATATTATTTTCACACCAACGCCAGGTGAAGTCTTTGGGCCATAAGCGCAAACTACGCCTTTGAGCAGTCATATCTTGCTCAATCAAGGCGTCTATCCAAGGCTGCCAAGGTGCTAAGACGTTTGCTTCATAAATACTTGCTGGAGTGGGAGGAGGGTTGCCAGCACGCCCAGCCATGACCCCAGTGGGAGCTAAGTCGCCACTGTTAATACGTTGCTGCACACTTTCCAAATCGCTTAAAGCAACAGCATCAAATTGACTGAAGCCGTCGCTAAACATGCAACGTTCTCCCACTGACGCTTTGAGCCACGACTCATCACTAACTCTCTCACTCAAAAGCTGGTTAAATAAGTAAGAGCGTGTTGATGACAACGCCATACCTCGCTTAAAACGATCCTTGATGCGCTTGCCCTGCATCATCGACAAAGCAAGGGCTAGATTACCACCTTGTCGACCAAACCGCTGGTCACCAAAATAATTTGGCGCACCTTGTCGTGAAATCAACTCAAGCTTTTTTTCTAATGCTTCACTTTGGGTGATATTACGCAAACGAATGGCAAAAAAATTACCTTGATGTACACCTGTCTTTAATTTTCGCTGATGCCTAACTACTTGATGCAAATGAAGTTCTGAACTTTGAAGCAATTGCCAATCAGGGTCTACAACTTCTGATTTTCCTGGCAAGTGCACTCCAAACCATTGCCTAGTTACACCTCTGCGATCTTTCAGGCCAGAGTAATTCACCTGTCTAACAGGCACACCCGCAAACTTTGCAATATTACGGGCTAAAAAGTCAGTATTAGTATCAGTTTTAGTGATGTCCAGATACACGTGCTCGCCTTCGCCACAAGGCTCATAGCCTAAATCTTCTGTGACTAAAAAATCACTACAATAGGTTTTGAGATGTGCATTTGACGTTGGCACACCTGATGCGTAGGCCCACTCAACTGGCCATTGAAGAGGTTGCAATAATGCGGTGCTCATCAATCTTCCACCAATTGGTAAAAGGTTTCATTAGGCTTAACCATACCAAGATCGTGACGTGCACGCTCCTCAATTGCAGCGATACCCTGCTTCAGGTCTAAAACCTCTGCATGAAGTTGCTGATTACGCTGCAATAAACTTGCGTTCACCGCCTCTTGTGCTGTGATCTTCTCCTGTAAGCTTGCAACCTCAAACAATCCAGCTTGTCCAAACCAAAGACTATATTGCATAGCAATCACAGCGACTAAAATTAACCCAACTAACCATTTCATATTTATACCAACAAAAAAGGGAGCTAACTTTGACTAATTTGGCCAACGCAAGCTCCCTAGACAAGGTCAACAATACTTATTGGCCTTTAATTTCCTGACGTCCACGATAAGGAGCGTCGGCACCAAGTTCCTGCTCAATTCGGAGCAAGCGGTTATATTTAGCCACTCGATCCGAACGACAAAGTGAACCTGTTTTAATTTGGCCTGCCGCTGTGGCTACAGCCAAGTCAGCGATAGTGGTGTCTTCTGTTTCACCTGAACGATGGGAAATAACTACACTAAAACCAGCTTTTTGAGCCATTCGAATGGCAGATAACGTTTCTGTGAGGGTTCCAATTTGATTAAACTTAATCAATATCGAGTTACCAATACCTTGCTCAATACCACGGCTCAATATTTTCGTATTAGTCACAAATAAGTCGTCACCTACAAGTTGCACACGATCACCACACTTTTGGGTAAGGTCTTGCCAACCATCCCAATCGCTTTCATCCATACCGTCTTCTATAGATATAATAGGATGTTTGTGGGTTAGCGCCGTAAGGTAGTCGGCAAAGCCTGCCGCGTCAAAAGACTTACCTTCACCACTTAAATTGTATGTACCATTTTCATAGAATTCCGATGCCGCACAATCTAACGCCAATGTAACATCTGTACCAAGCTCATAACCAGCATGAGCTACTGCCTCAGCAATGACATCCAGTGCAGCTTCATTTGAAGGCAGGTTAGGTGCAAAGCCACCTTCATCACCCACTGCCGTGCTTAAACCACGCTGGCTTAATACTTTCTTAAGCGCATGGAAAATTTCCGCACCGCAGCGCAAAGCTTCAGCAAAACTAGTCGCGTTAACTGGCTGAACCATAAACTCTTGAATATCCACATTATTATCAGCGTGCTCACCACCGTTAATAATATTCATCATTGGTACAGGCATGCTGTACTGGCCTGCCGTACCATTTAGCTGCGCAATATGGGCATATAGAGGCACGCCTTTATATACCGCTGCGGCTTTAGCTGCTGCCAAAGACACTGCAAGAATTGCATTAGCACCCAGCACTTCCTTGTTTTCAGTGCCATCTAATTCAATCATGGCTTCATCTAAGCCTTTTTGATCAGTTGCATCCATTCCCTTTAAGCGCTGAGCTATAGGGCCATGAATGCCAGCAATTGCATTCAATACACCTTTACCTAAGTAACGAGACTTATC
>DKMQ01000007.1:25569-48611 GCA_002470565.1 Oceanospirillaceae bacterium UBA7410
TAATTTAATAATTTTACTTTTTAGCCTGAACAATGGCTGCGCCAACAAACCCCTCAAATAGGCCATGACCGCCACGAGGTGTTGAGGTGAATTCTGGGTGAAATTGACAAGCTACAAACCATGGATGATCTTCTATCTCTACCATCTCAACTAAGCTACCATCCATAGATCGTCCAGAGACCTTTAAGCCAGCGCTCTCCAATGTCCCTATGAACGAGTTATTCACTTCATAGCGATGGCGATGGCGTTCTGTAATAACATCTTTTTGGTATGATTTATGTGCTAAAGAACCAGGAATTAATTGGCATTGCTGCGCACCTAAACGCATTGTGCCACCCAAATCTGAATCTTGTGAGCGCTGCTCAACCTGCCCAGATTCATCTTTCCATTCAGTGATCAAGCCCACTACACAGTGCTTAGACGATGCGTCAAACTCGCTACTGTTAGCATCACTCCAGCCTGCAACATTGCGGGCAAACTCAATCACCGCGACCTGCATACCAAGGCAAATACCTAGGTAAGGTATTTTATTTTCACGAGCATACTGAACGGTTTTTATTTTACCTTCAGTACCTCGCTCACCAAACCCGCCTGGCACCAGTATGGCATCAACACCTGCTAATAGTGAAACACCCTGTGTCTCAATATCTTCAGCATCGATGTAGCGTGTATTCACTTTGGTATGTGACTTAATACCAGCATGGCTAATCGCTTCAATCAAAGATTTGTATGCATCAAGCAACTCCATATACTTGCCAACCATAGCGATTGTCACTTCGCGCTTAGGATTTAGCTTTGCTTGTGCCACTGCATCCCACTCGGTCAAATCGGCTTCATTACACGTCAAACCAAAACGCTCAGTCACAATGGAATCTAAGCCTTGAGATTGTAATAAGCTTGGGATTGTATAAATACTTTCTGCATCAGGTAATGAAATAACTGCGCGCTGCTCAACGTTGGTGAAAAGAGCAATCTTGCTTCTTTCTGGTGCTTCAATAGCCACTTCAGATCGGCATACTAAAATGTCTGGCTGGATACCAATAGAGCGCAGCTCTTTTACTGAATGTTGTGTGGGCTTAGTTTTAGTTTCACCAGCTGTAGCGATATAAGGCACCAAAGTAAGGTGCATAAACAACGCCCTATTGGATCCTAGCTCAAATTTCATTTGGCGAATGGCTTCTAGGAAGGGTTGTGATTCGATATCACCTACGGTTCCACCAATTTCAACCAAAGCTATTTCAGCGCCTTCAGAGCCTTTATATACACGGCGCTTAATTTCATCTGTAATATGGGGAATGATTTGTACCGTACCCCCTAAGTAATCTCCTCGACGCTCTTTACGTAACACGTGCTCATATACGCGTCCTGCAGTAAAGTTATTGCGCTTAGACATTTTGGTATCGATGAAACGCTCATAATGACCTAGGTCTAAATCTGTTTCTGCGCCATCTTCTGTTACAAACACTTCTCCGTGCTGGAACGGACTCATGGTGCCTGGATCCACATTGATATACGGATCTAATTTCAACATAGTTACTTTGAGGCCTCGCGCCTCAAGAATGGCAGCTAAAGATGCCGAAGCGATACCTTTGCCCAAAGAAGATACAACACCGCCAGTAACGAAGATGAAACGAGTCATGAAATGCCCTATTTTTTATTTGGCGAAATAAACGCCGGTGTGAACCAAAACACGATAGACAAACACAAAAAAATACCAAAAATATGGCGAATATATGCCCACTAATTAAATAAGTGGATAGGTTGTCTAACGTTTATAAATATTTCGACTCAAAAAATAAGCCCTGTTTTCAGGTTTTATTTTTCGACTTAGATGGGAGTGTAGGATACCAGAAGAGCTCAATCGGGACAATGAAAAGCTTCACATTAAGTTGCTTTTTGCCAGCACCAGGCAGGGGTTCCTACTTCGGTTTCAAAGCCTGATACTACCCACAAGTCTGCCACCATCGCAAGCTCCCCATTTACATAAAACAAAGGCAGATGATCGCGCTCCCACACAGGAACTTTGGCCTCTTGTAGTAGCTTTTTAAGGCTTTGACTGTGCTTTCGTCCAAAAGGCTTAAAGCGCTCACCACCGACTCTAAAGCATTGCTTTAAGACATCCCCTGGGGCTAACAGCATACCTATAGATTGGTTTTTTTGGCTGCATAGAAATCCATCTGTCAAAGCAATTGATCCACTTAAAAGCATTTGGCTTTGTATCAGACAAACCCATGGCTCAAGCACACTACTTTGCTTCTTAGGAGTCGGCATAAGATGTAAATGGCCTTGATGCCTGCGCAAACACCAATCACCAAGCTTTAAGTAGGGCTGGGCGTCTACTTCACTGTAAAGAAAATCTTTATCAAGCCTTTGCATCGCTGCATAGTCTAATGTGGGGACGTGATTTTGATCAAACCAATAGCGCAATAAATTATGTCGCCTTGCCCGACTAAGGGCTTTAAGGTTTTTTAATGGCAAGCACTGAATCACTTGTTCATTCTTTGCTAAGAATGCAAGATCATGCGACGCCACTTCATCTAATAAAATTTGCGTATCAGCCATCACAGCAGCCGTTGTTGCCACTCGTTGATCCAAGGCAGGCCAGCGGCCACGTAGGGATGGCATTACTTTATGCCGCAAGTAATTACGATCAAAATGCGTGTTTTGATTACTAGGGTCTTCACACCAGGTTAGCTGATACTTGCTAGCATAATCGTAGAGATGAGCTTGGCTTAAATTTAGCAGTGGCCTTACAAGCAAACCCAACCCTAAGGCTCTTTGCCAAGGTATAGCCCTTAATCCTGAGACTCCAGCCCCACGCAATAATCGTAAAAATAAAGTTTCAGTTTGGTCATCAGCATGTTGCCCTAAAAGTAATACATCGCCTGCCTGCAGCTGCTGCTCAAAAACACTGTATCGAGCACTCCGTGCCGCAGCCTCTAAGCCTTGCTCGCGCTGCATAATAGGGCAAAGATGAACCTTTTGACTTATACAGGTCACTCCATAACGCAGGCACTGAGCTTCAACTTCCTGCTGCCATTGGTCAGCTTTTAAATGTAAGTCATGATTAACATGCAGCACGCGCAGTGGCGGGCAAGGACAGTGCTGTGAAAGCTGCACGATAGAATGCAACAAACACATAGAGTCTAACCCACCACTCACAGCAACCACCCAACTTGCAGCTTGAAGGTGGTTTTTCAAACCACTTGGGTGAGTGAGTAACTGCTGATGAGAAAATGCCATGGGGAAGCGGGATATTAGGCCCTAATAAACGGCCTAAGAACTTAGGCCGTATGACATTAAGCGCTTATACCTGCGATCAAGTAGCGCCTCAGTATCAAACAATTCAAGCTCTTCTAGCTGCTTAATGAGTGTAGACTTAAGGTTTGCTGAAATTAATCCAGCATCCCGATGCGCGCCACCTAAAGGCTCTTGAATGACATGATCTACTAAACCTAAATCATGCAACCGGCCTGATGTAATACCCATAGCATTAGCAGCATCAGCGGCATAGTCAGCGCTTTTCCAAAGAATGGAGGCACAGCCTTCTGGTGAGATAACTGAGTAAGTAGAATATTGCAACATATTAAGTTGGTCGCACACACCAATAGCCAAAGCACCACCAGAGCCACCTTCGCCAATAACAGTGGCAATAATAGGTGTTTTAAGGCCAGACATCTGAGCAAGGTTAAACGCTATAGCTTCACTTTGCCCGCGCTCTTCAGCATCAATACCCGGATAAGCACCTGGGGTATCAATAAAGGTAAGGATTGGCATTTTAAAACGCTCAGCCATCTGCATCATACGCAGGGCTTTACGATAGCCTTCAGGACGAGGCATGCCAAAATTACGCGCTACTTTTTCCTTTGTAGAGCGGCCCTTTTCCTGCCCAATAACCATAACAGCTTTACCTGCAAGGCGAGCAATACCGCATACCATCGCTTGATCATCACCAAAATGTCGATCACCATGCAGCTCATCAAAATCGTCAAATAAACTAGCAATATAATCTATTGTATGAGGTCTTTGAGGGTGACGAGACACCTTAGATACTTGAGCCGCACTTAAGTTAGAAAAAATGGACTCAGTTAAGCTCACACTTTTATCAGACAGCTTAGCGATTTCCTCACTGATATTAAGGTCGTTGTCATTGCCCACTAGGCGCAAGGCTTCAATTTTTGCTTCTAGATCAGCGATAGGTTGTTCAAAGTCGAGATAATTTGGATTCATAGGGCCTAACTTTAAAAGTGTAACTGACAAATATTAAATTTATTATAACCTATATTTTGCACATATTATAATTTGCGATAGCGCATTTTAACTGCATTTTCACCTAACAGGTATGAAAGCTCTTGCAGCATGTCATCTTCTATTTCTAAACGCCACGGCGTGGCGCAACGTATAACGCCTCTACCCATGCTATTTTCATACTGTAGCTCAAGCTTTGCAGCGGGTGCATCACCACGCACCTGATGAGGTGTGAGAATACTAAGCAGCTGCTGCAATCCCTTGCCTTGCGCAAAGTCAGGCGCCACAGATAGTCGTAATCCTTTAGAGAATACACTTCGGGCTTGAGGCATAGTGAGGATTTGCTGGGCACTGACTTTAAGTCCGCCCGAATAATCATCTTCAGACACCTCTCCTTCAATAATCAGCAAGCGATCATTTTGTAACATGTCACGGTACTTGTCATAGCTATCGCCAAACAGGGCTACATCTACCCTAGCCCTTCGATCATCAATTGTTAAAAAAGCAATCGTTTTTCCACGCTTGGTTTTCATGGTCCGACTTGCCACCACTAGGCCTGCAATCCATTGTTTTTCTTTTTTAGCAAAAAGCTGATCTAAGCGACATCGTAAAAAACGTCCAAGTTCATGATCGTAACTATCAATAGGGTGTCCAGTGACATAGAGCCCTAAGGTATCTTTTTCACCTTTTAAGCGTTGTTTTAATGTAAGAGGCCGAGCATCCAAGTGGCGATCATAGACAAATGCCATGCCTGTTTCATTTATTGGGGCCACTATATCACCGAATAAATCAGCCATCCCCGCATCCGCATTACGCTCACTTTGATCCGCAGATTGAACAGCGTCACCGATGGCGCTGTATAGGACAGATCGCTCTTTATTAGGCACTATATTATCCAAGGCGCCACTAGCAACTAAAGCCTCTAACACGCGCTTATTGAGCTTCTTACTGCCCACCCGCTTACAAAAATCAAACAGATTTATAAAATCACCACCGCTTTGTCTAGCCTCTATGATGGCCTCGACAGGACCTTCACCAACGCCTTTCACGGCACCCAGACCATACACCACTTCGTTTTCGGCATTAACTGTAAATTTATAATGGCTAGCATTCACATCAGGTAGATTGATCGGCAGTTCCATGCGCCGACACTCTTCAACAAAAATAACGATTTTATCAATATTTTGCATATCTGCTGACAACACAGCAGCCATAAATTCTGCAGGGTAGTGGTGTTTAAGCCAAGCCGTCTGGTAGGCCACCAATGCATAAGCCGCAGAGTGTGACTTGTTGAAGCCATAGCCCGCAAATTTTTCTACTAGATCAAAAATATTACCTGCTAAGCCTTCGTCAATGCCATTAGCAACACTGCCTGCCAAAAAGCCTGCTCGCTGCTTTTCCATTTCTTCTGGTTTTTTCTTGCCCATTGCCCGGCGCAGCATGTCTGCCTCACCAAGACTATAACCAGCCATCACCTGAGCAATCTGCATCACTTGCTCTTGATACAAAATAATGCCGTAGGTAGGCTCCAGTATGGGCCTTAGGGAATCCAGCTGATAATCTTCATGGGGCCATGCTAATTTAGCACGACCGTGTTTACGGTTAATGAAGTCATCAACCATTCCAGACTGCAGTGGGCCAGGACGAAACAACGCCACAAGAGCAATAATGTCTTCAAAGCTACTGGGCAGTTGGCGCTTAATAAGGTCTTTCATACCTCGCGATTCTAGCTGGAACACACCGGTTGTTTCGGCACCTTGAAGCAATTTGTAAACGGGCTCATCTGCAAGGGGTATGGCTTCAATGTTAATCGCTTCTTTACCACGAGCGGCACGACGGTCATTGATCATGCGTATAGCCCAATCAACCACTGTGAGGGTTTTAAGTCCTAAAAAATCGAACTTAACTAAGCCTGCATCTTCAACGTCATTCTTATCATATTGGGTGACTAAACCAGATCCGTCCACATCACAATATAACGGCGAAAAATCAGTTAACTTGGTGGGAGCTATGACTACTCCACCAGCGTGCTTACCCACGTTTCGCGTCAGACCCTCTAACTGATAAGCCATCTCCATTATTTCTTGCACTTCATCATTGTTGTCAATGAAGTCTGCCAGAGCTTCTTCTTGCTCAACAGCTTTGCTTAAAGTGATGCCTACCTCAAACGGGATGAGTTTAGACAACTTATCAGCCAAACCAAAAGGCTTGCCCTGTACACGAGCCACGTCGCGCACCACAGCTTTTGCTGCCATGGTACCAAATGTTATTATTTGAGATACTGCATCTTTGCCATAGGTTTGAGACACATATTCAATGACACGATCCCTGTTATCCATACAAAAATCGATGTCAAAATCAGGCATCGACACACGCTCAGGATTCAAGAATCTCTCGAATAACAAATCATATTTTAGAGGGTCTAGGTCCGTAATTTCCAAAACATAAGCCACTAAAGAACCCGCGCCTGAACCTCGCCCGGGACCTACAGGAATTTCATTATCTTTAGCCCAACGGATGAAATCCATGACTATAAGAAAATAGCCTGGAAACCCCATTTGGCAGATGATCTGCAACTCAAAGTCTAATCTGTCATCAAATACCTTACGTTTGTCCGCATAGTCAGGGTCTGATGGGGCTAAAATAACCTGTAACCGCTTGTCCAAACCGTCGCGAGACACTTGTCCAAAAAACTCATCCATAGTCATGCCATCTGGCACTGGAAAGTTGGGTAAAAAGCATTGTCCTAATTCAATATCCAAATTACATCGCTTTGCAATTTGCACACTATTAGCCAAAGCAGAGGGTAAATCTGCAAACAGCTGCTGCATTTCTTCAGTGCTTCGTAGGTATTGTTGATTAGAGTATGCTTTAGCTCTTCGAGGGTCATCCAAGGTCATGCTTTGGTTAATACAGACTCGTGTTTCGTGGGCTTCAAAATCATCAGGTGATATAAACATGACGTCGTTAGTTGCCACTATTGGAACTTGATTAGCCTTACCCAGCTCAACAGACAAGTGCAAACAATCCTCATCGTATTGCCTTCCTGTACGCTGTACTTCCAAATAAAACCGATCACCAAAAATGTTAATCCAGCTATGTAAAATATCTTGCGCATCTACCAAACCACGATTGATTAATGTTTGGCCTACTTCACCTTGAGCCGCGCCTGATAACACAATCAGCCCTTCATTTTTTTGTGCTAACCATTGTTTTTGTATTATCGCTTTACCGTCTACCTGACCCTCTTGAAACGAGCGTGAAACAAGCTCTGTCAGATTGAGATAACCTTTGGAATTCATCGCTAGTAAAGTCATACGTGTCACTGCCGACTCAGCAGAAACCTCGTTGCTAATAAAAACATCACAGCCACAAATAGGTTTAATACCAGAAGCTTGGGCGGCTTTATAAAACTTGATCATGGCGCACATATTGGACTGATCGGTCAAAGCGATTGCTGGCATCTGCTCTGCAAGCAGAGTTTTCATCAATGGCTTGATCCGTATCATACTATCGATCAGCGAAAACTCGGAGTGCATACGCAAATGCACAAAGGGTACAACTTGGGTCATTTTAAGTTCCAATTAGACGTCTTACGGGGGCAAAACTTTGCCGATGCTGTGGGCTTACGCCATGTTCCTCTAGGGCTTGAATATGCGCTTGAGTGGGATAGCCTTTATGTTTATTCAGACCGTAGTGAGGATATTGATTATGCCATTCTAACATTTCTCTATCACGGGTCACTTTAGCAATAATTGAAGCAGCTCCAATGCAGGCCTCTTTAGCATCCCCTTTAATAATAGCCTCACTTAAACAACTAAGTTCAGGGCAGCGATTGCCATCAATTAATGCCAAATCTGGAGTTACGCTCAAATTTTCTACAGCGCGCTGCATAGCCAACATACTGGCTTGCAAAATATTCAACTGATCAATTTCTGCAGCACTTGCTCTGCCCACACCCACACTAATAGCTTGCTGGTGAATTTTTTTGTATAGCTTTTCTCTCACTTTCTCAGTGAGCTTTTTGGAATCTCCTAAGCCTTCAATAGGGTTATTAGGATCTAAAATAACCGCTGCTGCAACGACGTCACCAAATAATGGCCCACGCCCTGCTTCATCAACACCACAAATAATACTCACCGAACTGCGCATTTTTTCTAATGGGCTTGAGCTCACTTGTTATACCCCTTTAAAGTGCTTATGCCATGTTCTTCAATCACTTCAATAACAGCATTGGCTGCAGACGTATTGGCTCCATGCGCCAATTGCTGGTGGATAGAAGAAAACGCAGTGCACTGTTGCTTTGCAATACTTGGGTCAAATAATAACGCGGTTAAATGATCTGCTATAAGTTGAGGCTGCACTTGATCCTGTAACAACTCTTCAACCACTTTATAACCTGCTAATAGGTTAGGCAAACTAACAAAAGGGACTTTAAGTTTTCGCTTGAATATCCGGTAGCTTATAGGGCTTAGGCGATAGCACACCAGCATAGGTTTCTCAAACAACAGCGCTTCCAAAGTGGCCGTTCCAGATGCTACTAGCACTGCGTCTGCAGCTGCTAATACCATATGAGAGTCACCTAACACTAAAGACGCATTGAGCGCTGGGTGGGCCTGCAATAACCCATGGAGCTGTTTTTTCCTTGACTCATTGGCTGCCGCCAACACTAACTGTAATTGAGGGTGTTTAGCTTGCAATAGGGCCGCAGCAGCTAAAAAGTCTGCTCCCAATTGTTTGATCTCCATGGCTCTACTACCAGGCAATAAGGCTAATACTGGTTGATCTTTTAGCTTTAGTTGTTTGCGAGCATGGCGTTGTGTCAGGTCTCCAGGAATAGAATCTGCTAAAGGATGGCCTACAAAAGTAGCTGGAATATGATGGCGTTCATAATAAGGCAATTCAAAAGGCAACAGTGCGAGCACTTTATGGCACGCTCTAGCCACCGTAAACACCCTCTCTTCACGCCAAGCCCAAACAGATGGGCTCACATAGTGCAGCGTAGGTACGCCATTAGCTTTAAGCTGAGTTTCTAATACAAGGTTAAAATCAGGTGCGTCTATGCCTATCATTGCCAAAGGAGGCATGCAAGTATAACGCTTGACCAAACGTCTTCGGAGCAATAAAAGTTCTGGCAATCGTCCCAAAACTTCTACTAAGCCCATGACTGATAGACGCTCTATAGGCACTAGAGAAGTAAAACCTTTGGCTATCATTTGTGGGCCACCAACACCTTCAAACTTAAGATCTGGGTGAAGTTTTAACAAGGCCTGCATTAAACCAGCCCCTAATATGTCTCCAGATGCTTCACCAGCAACGATAACAATAACATTATTGGACATGGCAAACCTGCTAGCGAATGATACCGCGGCTTGACTGCTTCAAGGAGTCGATTAATATTGAGATTTCACCACTATCGACACAAATTTCGTTTAAACGTGCAATGGCTGCTTCAAGCGTTAACCCTTGGCGGTAGATGATTTTATAGGCTTGTCGTAGGTTTTTTATTGCACCCTCACTAAAGCCTCGGCGCTTTAAACCCTCAGTGTTCATACCATGGGGGGATACAGAATTGCCATTGGCCATCACATAAGCAGGGATATCTTTCAATACCACACTACCCGCTCCAGTCATACAATGAGGACCAATATGGCAAAATTGATGCACTGCCGTAAACCCACCTAATATTGCGTAATCACCCACATGTACATGCCCTGCCAGAGCCACATTATTAGCAACTATTACATGGTTTCCCAATACACAATCGTGCGCTACGTGGACATTGGCCATTAACAGGTTACCGTTACCAATTTTAGTCACGCTAGAATCTTGAACTGTGCCACGATGTAAAGTACACCCTTCACGTATAACGTTATCATCTCCAATATCTAGCCACGTAGGCTCACCGTTATATTTCAAATCTTGGCAAGCTTCGCCTACAGAGCTGAATTGAAAAATATGATTATTACGGCCAATGCGAGTAGGCCCTTTAATCACCACGTGAGACTCAACCTTTGTGCCTTCGCCTAACTCCACGTTAGGCCCTATGACACTGTAAGGCCCAATCTGAACACCTAAAGCGATACGAGCACTAGGGTCAACAATTGCGGTCGCATGTATTAATGGCTGGGGCACTAAACCTTCCTATCTGCACATAAAATAGTTGCTGAAGCAACCAGTTGATCGTCTACAGTTGCGCGGCAGTCAAATTTCCAAATGCCCCGTTTTTCAGACACAATGGATGCCTCTAATTGCAGCCTATCGCCAGGCACCACAGGGCGTTTAAAACGCAGCTTATCAGAGCCTACAAAATAGTAGATAGACCCATCTTGCGGTGTTTTATCCATCGTCTTAAAACCAAGTATGCCAGCTGCTTGAGCCATGGCTTCAATAACTAAAACACCAGGCATTACTGGATGGTCTGGAAAGTGCCCATTAAAATAAGGTTCGTTTATGGTTACATTTTTATAGGCGACAATAGACTCCCCCAAATTAATCTGAGTCACTCGGTCAACCAACAAAAATGGATATCGATGGGGCAAATATTCTCTAATTTCTTTAACATCCATAACCATATTGATACTTTCCTTATCTGGTACTTTTAAAATTGATCAGCTTTGAAACTGGGCTATTTCTGACTCTAGTTGTTTAAGGCGCTTTGCCATCTGGTCAAGCTGTTTAAAACGTGTCGCATTGCGACGCCATTGTTGATTCTTATCGAGGCCTGTACCAGAGGAATATGCCCCAGCCTCAGCAATGGAGTGCGTCACCAAAGACATCGCGGTAACATGCACCCCGTCTGCTAAGGTTAAATGGCCTGTAATGCCACAAGCACCTGCAATAGTACAATGTTTACCCAACTTAGTGCTGCCCGCAATGGCGGTACATCCTGCAATGGCTGTATAGTCACCCAGCTCAACATTATGAGCAATTTGAACTTGATTATCCAGCTTAACACCATAGCCTATAATTGTGTTATCTAAAGCCCCACGATCTATACTTGTGCCTGCCCCAATTTCTACATGGTCACCTATAATAACACCACCTAGTTGGGCTATTTTCACCCAGTCTGGGCCATCTTTTGCAAACCCAAAACCGTCTGCTCCTATTACAGCGCCACTATGAATAATACAAAACGCACCAACTTCAATGCCATGATACAACGACACATTAGCCGCAATTGTTGTGCCACTGCCAATGCTACAATGTGCACCTATCACGCTATTAGGGCCTATAGAAACCGCATTACCAAGTGTCACATGGGCGCCAATAACGACACCTGCAGCTAAATTAACAGCATCACCAATAGTCGCACTGGCATGTATTTTTACACTTTCATCAATGCCACTAAAGCTTGGTGCTGGTGAAAACTCTTGTGACAGCTTTGCATAACCCAGATAAGGATTATCTAGCACCAAGCAATGTCCATTAAAAAGTTTAGCTTGATCAGCATTTAAAATTACCGCACCTGCTTGCGTCATATCAAGCTGATTGGCATATTTCATATTAGCCAAAAAACTCACTTGATGTGGCAGTGCGCCGGCTAAGGTGGCCAAGCCAGTAATGACATGATCAACATCTCCTTCTAGCTTTGCACCAATAATATTGGCAATAGTACCTAAAGTTAAGTGCAGCAATTACGACTCCAGGTTCAACAACTCAACGACCTTTGAGGTAATGTCGACACTTGTTGCATTATAAATCACTGAGTTACCGTTAATAATTACAGAAGGGTTATTGTCTTTAATAAACTGCCCCAACACTTTATCCAGCGCAGGACGCATCGATGTTAAGAAATTTTGCTCAGCTTGTAACTTAGCATTAGATAAGTACTGCTGAAGTTGCTGATATTCAGCATTTAGGTTTTGGATTTGTGTTTTAATTTGCAACACTTCATCATCACTCATCAGATCTTTGTCAATTTCAAGGCGCTGCTGCAACGCTTGCAACTCCTTGCCCATGGAATCAAAGCGCACCACTTGGGGTTTTAGTTGTGCCGAAACCTGTTGACCCAAAGCGAGTGCTTTTTGTGTAGCAAAAATGGCTTGTTCAGCTTTAAGCACAAAGATACCTTGCGCTATCGCTAGCTGAGGCCCAAGCAAAGTTGCAATAAAAGTCATTGCAATCACTGTTTTTTCTATTCTATTCATAATAATCCCTTTGAATATCCCTTAGAACGAACGACCAAGGGTGATGTGTGTTGACTGTGTTAAGTCGCCTACTTTTTTCTTCAGTGGCTGTGCAACTACTAAAGTTAAAGGCCCTACCGGTGTTAACCAGGCAAGGTTAAGGCCACCTGAGGCCCTAAGCTCCCCAATATTGAATTCTCCAGATGTGTGAACATTACCTGCATCAAGAAATAATGAAGTACGCACTGAAGGCATGTCACTAAATAGTGGGAATATCAACTCAGCAGAGGCTGTGCTAAGAATTTGGCCACCCAATGGCTGATTAAGCGAGTTTTCAGGGCCCAAGGAATTACTGGTAAAACCACGCACACTGCCAAAACCACCTGCATAATAGTTAGCAAAAAACGGAGTTTGGCTAGTCGAACCATAAGATCCCACAATACCAAGCTTCCCTCCAACAGAAAGAACTAAGGATTCACTATGATTAATGGGTGTAAAGTTGCGATAGTTATAACTTAGTTGGTAAAACTTCAAATCACTGTTGGGTAAAGCAAGATCTAAGTTAACACCGTGAGAGTTACCTTTAGTCGGGTACCAAAAATCATTAAGTGTATTGGTGTTCCAATTTAAAGAAGTTTTAAACTGTTTATAGTTTAGACCTTCTTTTGCTGTAAACGTAGTCGCCTCAGTAGAAGCAGAAGACCCTAGCTCTAAATCAATACGCTCATAGCCTACTTTGAAGTCTAGTCGGGTATAGTCATCTATGGGATAACCAAAACGCATGTCTACACCAACGGTGTCGGTTGCAAAGTCACTCACATCAACTTTACTGAAGTCTCTTTTGGTATAATATAGATCAATACCACGACTCACACCATCAACCGTGTAATAAGGATTGAGGTAACTGAAGTTATATTTTTGAGTACTACTACTATTTGAGAAGGACGCCTCTAATTTATTACCAGTACCTAAGAAATTATTCTGATTGACTGAACCTCCCCAAAAAGGACCATCTCCATCAGAGTAACCGGCCATAATAGACCAATCTGCAGTGAGCCCTTCCTCTACGGTAAATTCAACATCTAACTGGTCATCAGTGCCTGCAACCTGATTTGTCTGTGCAACCACGCTATTAAAGAAGCCCAGACGCTGAAGACGTAGTCTTGACGCAGTAATATCAGCCATTGAGGCTACTCCACCTTCAATTTGGCGGATTTCACGCCTTAATACATCGTCACTAGTGCGAGTATTACCGCTAAAATCTATACGACGAACATAAGTGCGCTTGCCCGATCTAATCTGATACTGCACATCAACTGTTTTTTCAGCTTCGTTTACTAAAGGAACCGGCTGCACATCTGCAAAAGCAAAGCCATTGTCACCAAAAAGTTGGCGCACATCTGCAGCGATGCCAAGAAGTTCCTCCCGCGAGAAAACCTGCCCTGAAGACGTAGTAATCAACTCCGATATTAGCGCCTCATCAACCTCATACTGACCTGCAATAGACACTTTACCAATATCAAACTGGCCACCTTCTACAAGGTTTATGGTGATAAATACTTTGGTTTTATCAGCTGAAATAGCTACCTGAGAAGACTCAATATTAAATAATACAAACCCTTTGTTTAAATAATATGACCGGATTTTCTCAAGATCGGCTGTGAGCTTTTCTCTTGAGTACTGATCGTCTTTAGTAAATAAAGTCCAAAATCCTGGCGTTTTCAAACTCATTAAGTCCAACAGATCAGCATCTGTATAACTGTCATTGCCAATGATATTGACATCACTAATTGAAGAGGTCACACCTTCATTGATTGTTACATTTATAGCAACGCGATTTTCATCTAGCTTACTGATCTGTGACTCAACCAACACAGCATATCGCCCTTGGCGGTTATATTGCCGCTCAAGCTCTAATTCGATTTGAGCTAAGGTTGCTCGTTTAAAAATTTCGCCTTCCTTTAGCCCAGCAGCATCTAACGCCCCACGAAGCTGTTCTGTTTTAAGAATTTTATTTCCATCCAAACCAATAAAGCCTATGGATGGGCGCTCTTGCACGACAACCACCAACAGGTTGCCGTCTTGCTCTAAGCGAATGTCTTCAAAATAACCACTTTTAAACATGCTCCGAGTAGCGTAAGCCAAACTACGATCGTCTACAGAATCGCCTATTTTTAATGGCAATTCAGCAAAAGCCTGACTTGAGCTAAGACGCTGCAAACCTTCAATATGAATATCTTCAATGGTGAAGCTCACAGCCATGGCCATTTGGGACACGAACAGTGTACAACTTAATAAAAAACTTAAAACAATGTGTTTCATATTCACAAATCCAAAATGAGATTAAAGACGCATCAAATCATTAGCCACCGCGATAAGCATAACGCTAAATACCAATGCCATACCAATGCGCAAACCGATAGCTTGAACACTATCTGGTACTTTACGTCCTGTTACTGCTTCTACAAGGTAATATAACAAATGCCCACCATCCAGCATAGGCACAGGCAATAGATTTAACACACCAAGACTTACACTTAAGTATGCCATAAAACCAATATAAGTGATCAGGCCCGACTGCGCTGATGCTCCCGCTATTTTAGCTATGCTTATTGGGCCACTCAAGTGCTCAATAGACACAAGGCCTTGTATCATTTGGCCCAAAAAGCTTAGTGTTAGCGAAGCCATCTCAACAGTCTTTTTGCTACCTGCAATCAAACCATCAAAGACACCAAGCTGTTGCTGGAATTGAATAGAGCTAGGCCACGAGATAGATGCCACACCAATGCCAATACGCCCAGTAAGCTCACCCGAGCTATTAAGATAAGAGCCTAGCTTTACCGGCACCTCAAGTCGCTGTAAATCGCGCTCTAAAGTCACATTTATGTCTTTATTAGGACGCTCTTGAACAAAAGTAACAAAGTCGTTATAGCCGGCCATTACGAGCTGATCAATGAGTAGAATCTTATCACCAACTTGTAAGCCCGCATTTTCTGCAGCACCTTGAGACACGATTTGATTAAGTATGACTGGCACATTAGGGCGCCAAATTTGTAATCCCAACTGAGCCAGAGGACTAGACTGTGCTGATGCTGACAGCCATTGAGTCACTCCCAAACTTGCGGCTACCGGCGCACCTAAAACAGGCATAGTGTCTAGCTGACGAGGCATTACCGCCTGTTCTTGTAATATTGCACCATCAAGCCTTTGCAACAAAAAACCTATGCTGCCAGTTTGACCCATACGCTTGGCCAAGGCTATATTCACAGCTTCCCATGTGGGAGTAGCCTGACCATCAATGGCTAAAATCTGTTGTGGAAATTCAAACCCTGCAACACTCTTATCCGTGGACACTGCAATAGGAATAAGCTGGGGAGTCCCTGAAACCTGAACTACTGCGTATAACAATGCAGCAAATAATAGGTTCACTAAAGGACCTGCTACAACAATCGCTATACGCTTCCATGGGGATTTTAAATCAAAGGCTGCGTTCAGGTCTGCGCTGCTAAGTTGGTCATTGCGAGAGTCAAGCATGCGCACGTAGCCACCCAAAGGCAACCAAGCAAATACATACTCAGTGCCACTGCGGCCTAGCTTGCGAAATATGGGGCGCCCAAAGCCCACAGAAAAGCGCAATACTTTTACACCACACCAACGAGCTACAAAGTAGTGCCCTGCCTCGTGAACAGTTACAAGCACTGCTAAGGCAAAAATAGTGGTTAGTATTGTCATGATCATGATGGAATGGCCTTAGGCACTAAACAGGATAAGGCACAAAGCAAATACTGGAGCTGCAGCTGTTAAACTATCAATACGATCCATAATTCCACCGTGACCTGGCAATATTGAACCACTGTCCTTGATACCACATTGGCGCTTAAACATACTTTCAGTTAAATCTCCAATAATGGATGAGAATAACAGTACCAGCACTAAAATATAGACACCTGCAGATAAATTTTGCAAAAAGTGAAGACTTTGTTGTGTAAACATAGAGATTAGAATTACTGTAACTGTGGCCCCACCGACCCCCGCCCAAGATTTTGCAGGGCTAACTCGTGGCATCAACTTTCTTTTCCCAAACCGTTTTCCAGCAAAGTAAGCGCCTGTGTCAGCCCCCCACACTATGAGAAACATATACAAAATTAACCATGGGCCCTGCTCTAACTCACGAATATAAACCATTGCAGCCCATGTAGGCACTAGCACCATAAAACCAACGATACCTTTGCTCACCCTGCCACACCAAAGCACACTCGCTTTTGGGTACAAGAAGACTAGGCCAGTGGCTAGCATCCACCAAACCGCGGTCACTGAAAATATAACTTCCTCAAAATGAGGCAAAGCTTTTTGCACAGCCACAATTGCAAACAGTAAAGACAACACATACACGGTGCGCTGACTGCGGCTTACTAGGCGCATCATTGCCGTCCACTCCCATCCTGCCATCAGCACAATAAGAGCAATGAACAAGGAAAAAACCTGCGGTGGTAAAAAAAATACTGCGGCTAGAGTAAGTGGCGCGATCACCAAAGCTGTAGCGATTCTTGATTTCAACATATTATTATTTTTTTCATTGTATCAGTGCCGGCCATCTTGTGGCTAAGCTTCTGATTTTTGTTGTATTAATTGTGCACCAGTTTGACCGAATCTCCTTTTTCTTTGGCCAAATTGAACTAATGTTTCCACCATTTTTTGGTGTTTAAATTCTGGCCAAAGAGTGTCTACAAATACAAATTCGGCGTAGGCCATTTGCCACAGTAAAAAATTGCTTATGCGCTGCTCACCACTGGTGCGTATGCATAAATCAACGGCAGGCAAGTCCCCTAAACACAGGTATTTTTCAAAATCATCCTCACTAACTAGCCCAGCTTCCTTACCACTTACTTTAATATCTTCAGCCATTTTTTTAGCTGCTTCCAAAATATCCCACCGGCCACCGTAATTAGCAGCAATACTAAGTTGTAATCCGGTATTATTTATCGTTTTTTGTTCAGCTAAATCTATCAGTTTTTGTAACTCAAGGCTCAACCTATCGGTATCACCAATAATACGTAGGCGAATATTATTATCATGTAGCTTATTCACTTCTCGTTTTAACACATAGACAAATAGATCCATCAACGCCTTAACTTCAAGTTCTGGCCTACGCCAGTTTTCACTACTAAACGCAAATAACGTTAAGGCTGGAATACCATAATGCACAGCAGTTTCAATCGCCGCCTTTACTGCATCAACACCCGCCTTATGGCCCGCCACACCAGAGAGGTTGTGACGAGTGGCCCAGCGATTATTACCATCCATGATAATAGCAACATGCTCAGGCAATGTTTCTAGCTTGTGTGCAAGAATAGCTTCGCGTGGGTCGATCATACATTAATCCTTAATGTGAGCCTTAACAGAAATAATGATGTAGGTTAAACCTCCATCAAATCCTTTTCTTTAGACAATAAAGCCGTTTCAATAGTAGCTACATGAACATCTGTTACTTTTTGAACCATGTCTTCGCCACGGCGTGCATCGTCTTCTGAAATATCCTTATCTTTCAAAAGCTCTTTAATGTCACTGTTAGCATCACGGCGAATACTACGAACAGAAACACGAGCTTTTTCAGCCTCTTCTCGGGCGCCTCGAATGAAGCTTTTACGAGTTTCTTCTGTTAGCGCTGGCATAGGGACTCGAATCAAATCACCAGATGTAGATGGATTAAGGCCTAAATTAGCCTTCATGATTGCTTTTTCTATCTCTGGCACCATAGGTTTCTCCCAAGGAGAAACTGCTAAGCAGCGGCCGTCTTCAACAGAGATGTTTGCTAACTGGTTAAGTGGCGTATCACTGCCGTAATAAGAAACCATCACACTGTCTAAAATGCTTGGATGTGCCCGTCCTGTGCGAATACGCTTAAAGGCTTCACTAAGAGCTGCAATACTTTTATCCATGCGTTCATTAG
Organism: Oceanospirillaceae bacterium UBA7410; assembly: GCA_002470565.1. Lineage (GTDB taxonomy): Bacteria > Pseudomonadota > Gammaproteobacteria > Pseudomonadales > Balneatricaceae > Njordibacter. Next base: position 43,897 of record DKMQ01000007.1, read on the forward strand.
CATCTTGCTGAATTTCATTAATCATTTTATTCTCCGCCCGCAGGCAATGTCACATTCACTAAGGTGCCTTCATGTCCACCAACTACTAGATTAACTAAAGCTCCTGGCTTATTCATATTAAATACTCTTACTGGCATTTCTTGATCACGACACAAACACATCGCTGTAAGATCCATAATACCCAGCTGCTTTTCTATGGCTTCATCAAATGTCATATAGTCATATTTTACTGCATTTGGATTTTTTACTGGGTCCGAATCATATACACCATCCACCTTGGTGGCTTTAAGCACTACATCAGCTTCAATTTCTATTCCGCGCAATGAAGCTGCCGAGTCTGTAGTGAAAAATGGATTTCCTGTACCAGCAGAAAAAATTACAACATTGCCTTGAGACAAATACAACATAGCATTACGACGATCATAGTGATCCACTACGCCGCTCATTGGAATCGCTGACATCACTCTAGTAGTAATATTAGAGCGCTCTAGAGCGTCTCGCATTGCCAAGGCATTCATTACCGTAGCCAGCATCCCCATATGATCACCAGTGACACGATCCATGCCAGCCTCACTAAGGGCCGCACCACGGAATAAGTTTCCACCACCGATCACTAAACCTACCTGTACTCCAATGCCCACTAGCTGACCTATTTCTAAGGCCATGCGATCTAACACTTTAGGATCAATACCGAAATTTTCGCTGCCCATTAATGCTTCGCCACTAAGCTTGAGTAAAATACGCTTATAGCGAGGTTGGCGTTTATCCGAAATTGGCATTTGTTTTCTCCAAAACAGTAATCTGCAACAGCGTTACTATTAGTTTTAATATATAACGCTGACTTAACAATAAGATAGTGACTTATTAACAGCTCAAGGGCAAGTTGCGGCCGAGCTTAAGTCAAAAAAAAACGCCACCACAGTGACTTAATCACCATGGCGACGCCTCAAGTAGGCTAATAAGACTTAACCCTTTAGCTGCTGTGCCACTTCAGCGGCAAAGTCCACAACTTCAACCTCAATACCATCACCTACTTCTAAACGATGGAACGCAGTAATAGAAGCTCCAGTGACGGCTAGTAAATCACTAATTTTTTGATCAGGATTCTTAACAAATTGCTGCTCAGTCAAGCTATTTTCAGCTAAAAACTTGTTGATTCGGCCCATCATCATTTTGTCAACGATAGCATCTGGCTTGCCGGCCATATCTGGCTGAGCTTTAATAATGTCCTTTTCTTTATTAACTTCTTCAGCAGTCATATCATCACGACTAATAACACGCGGGTTAGTCGCTGTAACATGCATAGAAATGTCTTTAGCAAGCTCATTATCGCCATCAGTTAGCGAGATCAACGTAGCAATTTTTTTGTTGCTGTGCACATAAGCGCCTACATTAGCGCCTTCAAGCATCACAATGCGACGAGGAGTAATGTTTTCGCCAATTTTCTGCACTAGGGCTTCACGGGCATCAGATAGTTCACCCTGCATTAATACAGCCATATCATCTTGCTTAGCTGCAAACGCAGCGTCAGTTACCTTGGCAGCAAAAGCTAAAAAGCCTTCATCACGAGCGGCAAAGTCTGTTTCTGAGTTCACTTCAACCAATACGCCATACGAATTATCGTCAGCAACTTTTGCAAGCACAACGCCTTCAGCAGCAGTACGACCAGCTTTCTTTGCAGCTTTAAGGCCACTAGATTTACGTAAGTCTTCGATTGCTTGCTCAATATTACCTTCAGAAGCGACAAGAGCTTTTTTACAATCCATCATGCCCAAGCTAGTACGCTCACGCAATTCTTTAACCATAGATGCAGTAATTGCAGCCATTAGAAAATCCTCAATTTGGGTTCTCAACGCCGCCTTGGGCGTTGTTAAAAAAAGGGAGCCAAGCTCCCTTTTGTATATCCACCTAGCTAAACCGAAGGTTTAGGCTTACTCGGCGGCTGCTTCGATTGCTTCTTCAGCAACTTCTACAAATTCGCCAGCAACTGCAGTGCCGTCGTCTTTGCCAGATGCACAAGCATCAGCCATTGCAGAAACATAGATTTCGATAGCGCGCAAAGCGTCATCGTTAGCAGGGATTACATAATCAATGCCGTCTGGGTTGCTGTTAGTATCAACGATACCGATAACTGGGATGCCCAACTTGTTAGCTTCGTTGATTGCAATACGCTCATGTTCAACGTCTACAACAAACAATGCGTCAGGAAGACCGCCCATATCCTTGATGCCGCCAATGGCGCGCTCAAGTTTTTCCATCTCACGCTGACGCATCAACGCTTCTTTCTTAGTCAACTGCTCAGAAGTGCCATCGTTAAACTGCGTTTCTAAGGTGCGGAAACGGCTAATGGACTGACGAATAGTTTTGTAGTTAGTCAACATGCCACCTAACCAACGGTGGTTAACGTAAGGCATACCAACACGACTAGCATGTTCTTTAATCAACTTACCTGCCGCACGCTTAGTACCAACAAACAATACTTTGTTTTTGTTGGCCGCCATGTTTTCAACGATAGCAAGTGCTTCGTTCAACGCTGGCAAGGTTTGGTCTAGGTTAATGATATGGATTTTATTACGAGCACCAAAGATATACTGACCCATTTTTGGGTTCCAGTAACGAGTTTGGTGGCCGAAGTGGGCGCCGGCTTTAAGCAGGTCACGCATACTTACTTTAGTCATTTAAATTTCCTTTTGTATGGGTTAGGCCTCCATAAACCCTCGCCCTGCGTCTTTTTCAACAAAAGAACAACAAGAACCACAGTTCGATCAGAAGCCTTAAAGCAGACCCCCAACACCCAGAACCATGTGCCGGTTTATGTGTGACGTTATAGTTAAGCTCCAAACACACCTATCTTTTGTTTGTACAAAAGAACAGAACGAATTTGGGCGCGCAATTTATACCATAAACAGCAATGAATATCAAAACTAATCGTGAGCATTAACGTTTTTCCATCAGATAATGCAATCCTCACCCCCTAGGTCACCTCATAAAGATTAACCTACCAACCTCAAAAGAAAATAATTAACATGAAAGCCATAGGGTTGAAGATGTCTGATATAATTGTTACAAAGATAGTTAACCATTAAGACTCGCCGCTGCAGGCACATTAATCTTTGAGAAACACATGAATATATTGATTAAAGACGCTATTGAAATTCAAAAAATGCGCGTTGCTGGAAGTTTGGCTGCGCAAGTATTGGAGATGATCCACGATTATGTGCAAGTGGGTGTGACTACCAATGAGCTAGATCAAATTTGTCACGACTATATTGTTGATGTGCAAAAAGCCATTCCCGCTCCATTAAATTACCACGGATTTCCTAAGTCTATTTGCACTTCTGTTAATCAGGTAGTGTGTCATGGCATACCTAACGATAAGCCACTTAAACAAGGCGATTTAATCAACATTGATATTACCGTTATTAAAGATGGCTATCATGGGGATACGAGCCGGATGTTTGCAGTGGGTGAAGTTGCCCCTCATGCGCAACGCCTGGTCGCCATTACTCAAGAATGCCTATATAAAGGTATAGCGCTCGTAAAACCAGGCGCTCGATTAGGCGATATTGGTCATGTGATTCAAGTGCACGCTGAGTCTAATCATTATTCTATTGTTCAAGAATATTGTGGCCACGGCATTGGGGCTGGTTTCCATGAAGACCCTCAAGTACTTCACTATGGCACACCCAACACTGGGGTTGAGCTTAAAGAAGGCATGATTTTTACCATTGAACCTATGCTCAATGCTGGCAAACGCCACGTAAAACTCAACAAAAAAGATGGCTGGACCGTAACCACAGTAGATAAACGTTTATCAGCGCAATTTGAACATACAATTTTGGTCACCGCTGATGGCTACGAGAACCTCACTATCCGTCAAGAAGAAATGGCTTAATGACATCACTGGTTAGTCAGTTACTACAAGACCAACTCATTAACCATGAGCAACTGCAACAGCAGTTTGCCAGGAAGCCTTGTGCCAAAGTACTAAAAACAGCTCTGGAAAACGGGCAAGATCAGCTGGATGAGTTATTTAACGAACACAAAGAAACTCGTATTTATGAGCTAATCCATGCTCGTGCATGGTTAGTAGATCAGATACTTCGCTTGGCTTGGCAACAGTATTCTTGGCCAGATGAAGCAGCACTGGTGGCTGTAGGTGGCTATGGGCGTAAGGAACTGCACCCACAATCAGACATTGATCTACTTATTCTTATAGGCGATGATGTTTCCGAATCGCTTTGGCACAAAAGTACCCAAGAGTTTATTACGTTTATTTGGGATTTAGGCCTACAAATTGGCTCAAGTGTGCGCACCCTAGAGGATTGTTGCAAACAAGCTAAAGGTGACATTACTATTGCCACAAGCCTGCTTGAGTCTCACACCATTATTGGCACAGCTGGCTTACGAAAAAAAGCGTTTGATTGGGTTATTTCAGACAAAGCCTGGAGCGATGAAGCTTTCTATAAAGCTCGCGTTAAAACTCAGCAACAACGGCACTTGCGCACCAACGAAACGGAATACAACCTAGAACCAAATATAAAGAACTCTTCAGGAGGCTTGCGTGACATCCAAACTATTGGTTGGATAGGTAAGCGTCACTTTGGCCTAAGTAATATGGCGCAACTTTCTAGCCACGACTATCTTAGCCAAGACGAGCTAGATACGCTTAAAGAAAGCACAAATTACCTTTGGACCATACGTTATGCCCTGCA
>DKMQ01000007.1:48760-68697 GCA_002470565.1 Oceanospirillaceae bacterium UBA7410
TACACACACATGATGAAGACGTGGTTATTTCTATCAGTCGGCGTTTTGAGCTACGCAATGGTCGATTACAAGCCTGCTATCCAAGTGTGTTTTTGCGACAGCCATTTTCCATTATCGAAGCCTTTGTGATTTTAGCGCAACACCCAAAGTGCCATGCCATTGGAGCCGAGTGCAAGCGTTTAATCCAAGCCCACAGATACCTAATAGACGATAAATATCGCCGCGATATCCGGGTCAATAGTTTGTTTATGGAGCTGTTACGCTCTCCTGAGCGTATGTCACACACCCTATTGGAAATGCAACGTCAAGGAGTCCTAGGGGATTATTTACCCAGCTTTAATAAAATTGTTGGGCGGATGCAACACGACCTCTATCACATCTATACTGTTGACGCTCACACAATGAAAGTAGTGAAAAAAATGCGCGAGCTACTACTGCCAAAGGAGCGGGAACGCTTCCCTGTGGCAGCTCGACTCGTGCATGAGCTTCCCAAAATTGAACTGCTCTATATTGCTGGCCTCTACCATGATATTGGTAAGGGTAGTGGCCGTGACCACAGTGTAGTTGGGGCAGAAGAAGTACGAGAATTTTGCAAACAACACCAGCTAGGAAAGTGGGATACTGAGCTGGTTAGCTGGTTAGTGCGTAATCACTTATTAATGTCTATGACCGCTCAAAAGCGTGACATTGGTAACCCAGATATTATTCATGAATTCGCCACAAAAATGGGCGACGAGTTACATTTGAATTATCTATATGTGCTCACCGTTTGTGACATCAATGCGACCAATCCAGCGTTGTGGAATAACTGGCGCGCTTCTTTGCTACGACAACTTTATACAGCTACAAACCGAGTATTACGCCTGGGCCTTGATGTGCCAGTAGACCATCAGGCTTTGATTGAACAAAGTCAGACTGACGCCCGAAAACTGTTGCAAGAGCAACGCTTTAACCCTGCTTCAGTGATGCGTTTATGGAAAAACTTAGGGAATGACTACTTTATTCGTGAAAATGCTAAAACCATTGCCTGGCATACTCGTACTATTTTAAACCATCAAGTTGATGGCCCTTTAGTTGCCCTGAGTGAAACGTCTTTTAGCGCATTTGAGGGTGGCACACAGGTATTTGTTTATACCAAGGACAAGGCCAATCTATTTGCAGCTCTTTGCGCCATTCTTGGCCACCTAAATCTAGACATACAAGATGCTCGCATCATCACCACTGAAGATGGTTACAGCATGGATACTTTTGTAGTTCTAAACGCTGATGGTAATACAATTAACCAAACGCCTGCTCTTTTAGAACAGCTGCAACAGCGCCTTACACACGCATTACAATACCCAGACGATTTTGCATACATCGTTCAACAACGCCAGCCCAGAACCCACAAGCTCTTCAACCAACTCGCCACTGTTAGTCTGAGCAATCCAGAAGGTCACAGTTGGACACGATTAGAATTATCTAGTGGCGACAGGCCTGGGCTGTTGGCTCAAGTAGGTTTGGTATTTATGCATTTGGACATAAGCATTCAAAAAGCCAAAATTCAATCTATCGGTGGCCAAGTAGAGGATGTGTTTTTTATTACCCTAAGTAATGGCGAACGAATTACTGACAAGAGCTTACTAAATACTATTGAAACTAACCTATGCCATGCCTTGAGTAACTTATAAAGCCCCAATGATATTAAATGCATCAGTGACATGGTCATTTCTTGCATTCTGATTACACAGCAATAATACATCTAACACTACTGAACCCAGAGGGTTTTCTAAGGAAATTAATTCCCCACTTTCTAATTCTTTTTCTATTAAGCCTTTAGCTAACCAAGCGATTCCCATACTCCCTAAGACCATTTCTTTTAAACTAGCAGAAAAAGCAGACTCACAAACTAACTCCACACGATAGTCACGAAAAATGGACGGCAAGCATACATTCTCTAAAGACTCAGCAAGAAATCCTCCTTTAGGGTACATTAATATAGGCAGAGTCATACCCTCTACAATGGGCCCCATTTTGATCGCTAATTCTTTAGAAACTACCGGCAATAGATAATCATCACCTAATTTTATTTGGAGAGTGGAACTTTGATTGAAATTAATAGGCTGGCTGCTGTTTTGGTAACAAAGTAATAAATCGCCTTCTTTAAAAAACAAACTTTGGCAATCGTGGTTATTTGCAGGCACCACTCGAAAGCTTGTTTTTGGTGAAAATGAATTAATTTGGCGTATTATCTGAGGAATTCGCGACATTGACAAAGTGTGTTGCGCGATAAATGTTATTTTTTTTTGATTTTCATGAGCTTTATTTCTTAAGGCATAAAAACGATTCACCAAGTCTCGCACATCACCTTCCATTGCCAACCCAATAGGCCGAATGTTAACTGGCTTGGTACTTCTGTTGACTAATTCCACTCCCAGCCACTCTTCTAACTGCTTAACTCTGCGTGAATAGGCAGGCTGGGTAACGTTTCGTCGTTCAGCTGCGCGGGTGATCGACTTTTCTTCAAGCAACGCTTGCAGATCTTCAAGCCATTTAAGTTCCATGAGTAATATCACCCCTAACATTCAATTATTTAATCTTATACTAAAGAAATAGCATTATTATTGCAAAATTATTTATGCAATTATGCATTAAATTAATTATGGAATGACTCATGCATACTTCTAAATTTTCCCGCTTACATTTTGCTCATTTACCTACCCCCCTAGAACCCATGTTGAATATTTCAAAGGTTCTGGGCGGCCCCAATCTATGGATCAAACGGGACGACTGTACGGGTTTATCTTCGGGCGGCAATAAAACCCGCAAACTCGAATTTTTAATGGCTGATGCGGTTGATAAAAAAGCCAATACCATAATTACCCAAGGTGCAACACAATCCAATCATGCGCGACAGACCTGTGCAATCGCTGGGAAATTAGGCATGCAGTGCCATATTTTACTGGAAAGTAGAACGGGCTTTGAAGATGACGCCTACAATCTTAATGGCAATGTAATGCTCAACCAACTGCATGGCGCTACTATTTCAACACGCCCTGCTGGCACCGACATGAACGCGGCCATGGAAGAAATTGCGCAATCCCTGCGCGCAGACGGGAAACAACCTTACATTATCCCCGGAGGCGGCTCCAATGAAATTGGCGCACTAGGCTATGTGAACGCTGCAATAGAACTTACTACACAAGCAAACGACCGGTCACTTAAAATTGATCATTTGGTTCACGCCACTGGCAGTTCAGGCACCCAAGCCGGTTTAGTGCTGGGAATGGAAGGCATAAATAGTGGCATTCCTGTGTATGGGATAGGAGTCCGCGCACCGAAAGTCAAGCAGGAAGAAATGGTTTATGACTTAGCCCAGCGCACTGCAGTGTACATGGGGCTGAACCCATCTATAGTGACTCGAGAAAGGGTTGTAGCCAACAGTGATTATGTGGGCGGGGGTTATGGTCAGCCTACCAAGTCGATGGTTGAGGCCGTTAAAATGCTAGCCCAGTACGAAGGCATCCTACTAGACCCTGTTTACTCTGGTAAGGGTTTTGCTGGCTTGATTGATTTAATTAGAAAAGGCCACTTTAAAAAGGGTGAAAACGTTGTATTTTTGCATACTGGAGGCAGTGTTTCCCTTTCGGGCTACCCTAATGCTTTCGATCTACCTGAATACTTTTAAGGCCGTTAGCCAACATTAATAGCGCAATAATGCATTTTGTTTCACCATTAAGTAATCCAATAAAAAATACTCTATGGTTAAGGGTTTATATTGGTGCAGGGCTACTTTACTTATTGGACTAACGCACCAGAAGTCATCAAGAAAGTCTGATTTAACATGTGATGTTTTCGTATAGTGTTGTTTTAAAGGCCATTTTGTATCTTGGCATGATAATAGCATTAACTGATTTAATTATTTTTAGTGCCTAATAAATTAGATTAGGCATTTCTGCTGGAACAAACACTATGCTTTTTAGTGCTTGTAACACAAAAATGATCACAGCTACTAATACTGGCTCGAGTGATCCACTTACGTACTTGGAGAAATCAATGAAAAAAATATTTATTAGTAGTTTATGTGCTCTTAGTTTGACACTAGGAAGTGGGGCCAGTATGGCCGGAGAAAGCGTCAACATTGGAGCCCCTTCATGGACTGGAGCGCAGGCAATTGCTGCACTATTGCAAGCTGTAGTGGTTGAGCGCATCGGTGGTGAGGCGAACCTCGTACCAGGCAATAACGCCACCATTTTCCAGGGTATGGACCAGGGTAAGGGAGATATTGATGTGCATCCCGATGTCTGGCTACCCAACCAACAAAGTTTTACTAAAAAATATGTTGATGGTGCTGGCACCGTGGAATTAAGTAAAAATTATTATGAAGGCAATCAAGGCTTTTGTGTGCCAGAAGCGTTTGGCAAGGCTAACAACATTACTGACATAGCTGACCTTGGCCGACCAGATGTTGCGATGAAAATGGACAGTGACGGTAATGGTAAAGGGGAAATGTGGATCGGTGCTCCTGGCTGGGCTTCTGCCAACGTTAACGAAGTAAAAGTACGCGATTATGATTTGCTACCGTTCATTGAGGCAATTCGTGCGGAAGAGAGTGTGAAGACGGCTCGAGTAAAAGATGCCATTGCTAAAAATGAAGGTTATGCCTTCTATTGCTACAAGCCTCATGCTATTTGGTTCATGTTTGACGTAGCAATGCTAACAGAGCCTAAATATGATCCAGCAAATTACAAAATGGTGCAGCCTTCTGACTCACCAGATTGGTATAAAGAGTCAAAGGTTGCGACTAAGGACGCTCTAAAAAATGTTCAGATCGCTTGGTCTAAATCTTTGCAAGGACGCTCTCCAGCAATCGTCGAGTTTTTTGAGCGCTTTTCTTTAACTGCAGATGATGTCAGTAGCTTTGCTTATGAAATATCAGGCAAGGGTCGTGATGCATCAGAAGTGGCTAGTGAATGGATTGCTAATAACCCAGAGCGTGTAGATGCTTGGCTAGGCATGTAATCTCTAAGGATTATTATCGCTGCGGGTATACGTCTTGGATCTATGCCCGCTCTACTTTTATCATTGGCTTTTATCAAGCCTATAATAGGTTTCTTGTATGCCATCACAGTCTATTGAATCTCCAGATGACATCGTTATTAAAATTTCCAACGTGTGGAAAATTTTTGGCGATCGGGCAGACGAAGCATTGCAGGCTATAAGGGACGATGGTCTCAGCAAAGCACAAGTACACGATACTTACAACGCCGTCGTTGGCGTTGCTGATGTCAGCCTCAGTGTTAAAAGAGGCGAAATATTTTGTGTTATGGGGTTGTCTGGTAGCGGCAAATCGACCCTTGTGCGTCACCTCAACCGTTTGCTAGAGCCCACTGATGGTGAAATATTGATTGATGGAACCGACGTAATGGCTCTTAACCCAAAAGAGCTGCAGAAGTTTCGTAACTTAAAAATAGGTATGGTTTTCCAGAATTTTGCATTGCTACCTCACCGTTCTGTGCTGGACAATGTAGCAATGCCACTTGAGATTCGTTCAATGAACAAAAATGAACGAACTCGCTTAGCCTCAAAAATGCTCAAAACTGTTGAGCTGGATGCGTGGGGAAATAAATATGCACACGAGTTATCTGGTGGTATGCAGCAGCGCGTAGGGTTAGCTAGAGCACTTGCAGCTGACCCAGAGGTATTGTTAATGGATGAACCCTTTAGCGCTCTAGACCCACTGATCCGACGTCAACTGCAGGATGAGTTTATTAAACTGTCCGCCGTAATGAAAAAGACGACATTATTCATTACCCATGACCTTGATGAAGCCGTACGAATAGGGGACAGAATTGCCATAATGCGAGATGGCAGAATTATTCAAATTGGCACTGCTGAAGAAATCATTATGAATCCAGCCGATGATTATGTGGCTGATTTTGTGGCTGGAATATCGAGATTAAAAATTGTCCGCGCTCATGCAGTCATGCAGCCTCTTGATGAGTATCAAGCTGTTAATGGAGAGCTAGCAGATCAGGCACCACGGGTGCAAGAAGATGAATCATTAAGTCACTTAATTCAACTTTCTATTGATGTCGACATGCCCATTGTCGTGCAGGATAAAGGAGTTGATGTAGGCGTAGTTACCCGCCGTGACATATTACAGGTGATTGTAGAGGGTGCCGAAGCGTCATGAATGATTTAACCACAGAATCTGTCGAAAACAATACTTCCACCCATAATGAGCACTCTTCAATTGAGCGCAAACAACAGGTTGCAGAGTTTGTTAGAACCAATGTGAACTATTATGACAAGCAGTTCACTCGCATTGGCAATGATTCACGTTTTGTCTGGACCTTTAACCTTTGGGCTGGAATTATAGGTCCTACTTGGTTTGCAGCTCGCGGCATGTGGAACTGGGGGCTTATATTCTTAATCGCTGAAACCTTTGCCTTAGTGCAGATAGTGCGTGGTCTATTTGGCGATCTTGCTACCAAAGCTTGGGACAGAATTGCTAATATAGAAGGCACTCTTGAACTGAGGCGCCAGCAACTAGCTGCTGCTATCGAAAATAATACCGATAAAGTAGACGTTTATAGACGTACAGTAGAATCACTAGAGAATGCCATAGGTGGCATTCGCCTAGAGGCCGAGCAGCTTGAAGGCACTGGTTTGGCAATCACTCTTGGCGGTATTGCTAGTTTAATTGGAGTAAAAATAATACAAACAGTGACAGCCAATACATTGTTCGAACAGCGTTTTTCAGAATGGTTATTGGATTCAAATATTGTCTCAGGCATGCCTACTAAACATATCCTTCTAGCTTCTTGTTTTGTGATGCTCATTATTAGCGCTACAGTAACTCACTATAGCTTCCCAGGCCTTTACCCTTGGCTGATCGAATTCCCCACCGAACACGGCATTCGACTAGCCAGTATTGATTGGGTAGAAAACTTGTTTGCTTATGCCGTCATTAATGGTGAAGCCTTTTTTGACTTCATTACCTATGGCATTAGGCTCATGCTGGAAGGCTTAGAACTGATTTTTGTGCAAACCCCTTGGATGGTGATCGCAAGTTTCATCATTCTATTAACCTGGCTCTCGGCTGGTTTACGCCCCGCTGTATATTCAGGTGCTTTTTTACTTTACATTGGGCTTTTGGGTTTCTGGGAAAAGTCGATGACCACATTGGCTTTATTGGGCACAGCTGCATGCTTGTCTATATTAATCGGCATTCCCCTAGGGTTGTATTGTGCTCGCAGAGTTAAGTTTTATGCGTTCATTCGTCCCATTATGGATTTTATGCAAACCATGCCGGCTTTTGTATTCATGATCCCCGTGATTGCTTTTTTTGGCACCGGCAAAGCGGCAGCTGTGGTCACTACCATGATATTTGGTGGCACCCCCGTTGTTCGCTTGACAGTACTGGGCTTGCGAGGCGTTCCCGAGCATGTTCGTGAAGCAGCTATTTCATTTGGCGCTAGTAAATGGTACTTACTCACCCGTGTAGACCTGCCACTAGCAGGCCCCTCTATCCGGGCAGGCATCAACCAAACGATCATGTTGAGTTTGGCAATGGTGGTGGTTGCGTCTTTGATTGGTGCAAAAGGGCTGGGCGAAGATGTACTAGAAGCTCTGCAATATGCCAATGTTGGTCAAGGTATTTTGGCAGGATTTGCTATCCTGTTTTGTGCCATGATGCTGGACAGAATAGTTCAGGGTGAACGAAAATAAGGCCCCTGAAGGTTGATGTAACTGTGAAAGTGAAGGTTTTGAGAATGACGTGTCAATGAAAAAAAATCTAGTTTTAGTTCACGGTTATTTAGGTGGCAGCTCCCAGTGGGCCAAGCAAGTGTCTTTATTCAGTACGTATTTTAATTTAATCACAATTGATCTACCAGGTTTTGGATTGAACTATGCGATGGAGTCACCCCAAACTATAAGGGGCTATGCCGAATTTGTGTTTAATCATCTTGATAAGCAAGGCATTGAAAAGTTTCATTTGTTAGGCCACTCAATGGGCGGCATGATCGTGCAAGAAATGGCAGCCATAGCTCCTTCTAAGATAGAAAAATTAATTTTATACGGTACTGGTCCCGTTGGTATGCTGCCTAACAGGTTTGAGACTATTGAAGAGTCTAAACGCCGGATATCCAAGGATGGCCCCATAGCCACAGGTTGTCGCATTGCAGCCACTTGGTTTATGCAAGGCGACCAAGCTGGGCAATATCATATATGTGCAAGGCTTGCAGAAAAAGCTTCACATCAAGCAGCCTTAGCAGGACTTGACGCTATGGCCTCTTGGTCAGGAGAAGCATATCTGACCCACATCAAGTTGCCTACCTTAGTCATTTGGGGAGACGGTGACCGCACTTACCAGTGGCCCCAGCCAGAACAATTATGGCGTAATATTACAGCTGCCAAACTAGGAGTGGTCCCTGGCTGTGCTCATGCGGCTCACTTGGAAAAACCGCATTTGTTTAATGCCTTAGTTATGGATTTTTTAAAACCCTAACCTACTATAGCTCTTTTATAATCACTATTGCTCATACTGCTACTTTATAAAACCTATGTTGGTCGTGCTAAAAACCACAACCTTCTTAAAAATGTCATAATAGCTAGGCTCAAACTGCTAACATATTATGATAATATTTTTACTTTACCCCTGAATAACCCATCGATCCTGATTTCTGGTATTATTTAACCTTTGTTTTTTAGGGACATCCTTAACCCTTCCAATAAGCATCTAAAATTTTTTTGGACACTCCTGTGAATCACGTATTAATGCACGGCATAAGCAATTGCGACACTATTAAAAAAGCCAAAAAATGGCTCCTAGCCCAAGGTATTGAGTTCAGTTTTAGGGACTATAAAAAACAACCTCCATCTTTGGAAGAGTTGCGAGAGTGGAGCTTGATACTGGGTTGGGAAGAGTTACTGAATAAGCGAGGCAGTACTTGGCGTAAATTGCCAGAAGAAGTGCAAATCAGTGTAAACGAAACAAACGTATTCGCTCTGCTACACGACAACCCTAGTATGGTTAAACGACCCTTGTTAGTCGTGCAAAATGCGACCCAAATTAACGCATTTTTAGGGTTTAAACCCGAACAATACGCTACTATTTTTAAACTATAAGTTTTACCCACTATTTATTGGAGAGTTACATGAGCCATTTTAGTTTTGCATTTGGTATTGGAAGCCAATCTACCCAAGGAGATTGGTTAGAGGTGTTCTATCCACAGCCTATCTTAAACCCAAGTGCAGGCTTAGTTGCAGCTCTTTCTAGCGTTTTAGGTAGCCATGTAGCCACAGGTAACCACGCCATAGAAATTGATGCCGAACAAGCCAACCAGCTTGGGCACAAATTTAGTGCTGGTGGCGAAACAGACCAAGCTAAATGGCTTACTCAGGCTGCTGATAAAGGCCAGCCTATGGTGATTACATTACTAGAGACGGATACAGGCCCACAAACTACCCCTGAAGTGTACCTTAAGCTTCAGCTGCTATCCACCGGCCAAAAACGACCTAACACAATGGACCTTAATGGTATTTTTGGTCTTTTACCCAATGTCGCTTGGACCAACGAAGGCGCTGTCGCCATTGAAGATTTAACCCAACGTCAGATGGATGCTCGCCTCCGCGGGCAGTGGTTGCACGTTAACGCTGTAGATAAATTTCCACGTATGACTGATTATGCTGTGCCTAAAGGCATTCGCATTGGTGACGCATCACGCGTTCGCTTAGGCGCTCATGTAGCTGAAGGTACCACCGTAATGCACGAAGGCTTTATTAACTTTAACGCCGGTACTTTGGGCCATGGAATGATAGAAGGTCGTATTTCGGCAGGTGTGACCGTTGGCCATAACAGTGACTTAGGTGGTGGCTGCTCAACTATGGGCACCTTATCAGGTGGTGGTAAAATCGTTAACTCTGTTGGCGAAGATAGCTTAATTGGTGCTAACGCAGGCATGGGCATTCCCATCGGTGATCGTTGTATCATCGAAGCAGGTTTATACATTACTGGGGGATCAAAGGTAGCCTTATTAGATAGAAATAATGAATTAGTAGACACCGTAAAGGCTGCTACTCTAGCGGGTAAACCAGACCTACTGTTTCGTCGAAACTCACTAAATGGCCGTATCGAAGTTAAGCCTAATGGCACTCTTGTAGAGCTTAACTCTGATTTACACAGCAACAACTAAGATGACCCAAATCATGCCTTTATCACCTACCATTGCTTTGGCCCAAGATCTGATGGGACGCGCCTCTGTCACTCCCACAGATAAAGGTTGCCAAGAATTGATGATCGCTCGTCTTGAGGCGATTGGCTTTACTATAGAGCGCATGCGTTTTGGCGCAGTAGACAATTTTTGGGCTCGCCGAGGCTCCGATAAGCCAGTGCTGGCCTTTGCAGGCCATACCGATGTAGTGCCTAGCGGCCCTGTTGATCAATGGCACACACCACCATTTGAACCCACGATTAAAAACGGCTTTCTTTATGGCCGTGGTGCGGCAGACATGAAAGGCAGTTTGGCTTCATGGGTGGTTGCCCTTGAAACATTTATCGCCCTGCACCCAGATCATAAAGGAAGTCTGGCCCTTCTAATTACCAGTGATGAAGAAGGACCTTTTGTAGATGGCACAACACGAGTAATAGATACCTTAGAGGCCCGTGGAGAGAAAATGGACTGGTGTATTGTAGGCGAACCTTCCTCTACTACCACCCTAGGCGATGTTATCAAAAATGGGCGCCGCGGTTCTTTAACAGCCTTAATCACAGCTAAAGGCATTCAAGGTCATGTGGCCTACCCACATTTAGTGATCAACCCTATTCACAAAGTGGCACCAGCCCTAGCGCAGCTAGTGTCAACTACTTGGGATGAGGGTAATGATTTTTTCCCTCCTACAAGCTTTCAAATCGCTAACATTAATGGTGGCACTGGAGCCTCTAACGTGGTGCCTGGCCATGTTGAGGTGATGTGTAATTTTCGCTATTCCACACAACTAACAGCTTCTGACCTTACATCAAAGGTAGAAACCATTCTTAATGAGCATAATTTAGATTATGACATTCAGTGGACTTATAACGGTTTGCCTTTCTTAACAAGTTCTGGCGCTTTGGTTGATGCCTGTCGCCATGCTATTAAGGCAGTCACTGGAACAGACACTCAGTTGTCTACAGCTGGAGGCACCTCTGATGGTCGTTTTATCGCACCTACTGGAGCTCAAGTAGTAGAGCTAGGGCCTTGCAACGCAACTATCCATCAACTTAACGAATGCGTAAAAGTGAGCGATCTAGAACAATTGACGCAGGTTTATCTAGACATTCTCACTCGCCTAATGACTAAGGAACTTTAGTTATGATTCAAAGTGACATCGAAATTTATATCAAGTCTGTGAGCCCAGATGCCATTAAGGCGTGGTTGGAAACTGTGACCGCAAGCTTAGATGTACAGAGCTCCAATCCAAAACGCCAAGCTTACTGGGCTACCTTTGCTGATTCGGCCGAAGGCCAGCAAAAAGAGTTCGAGATCATCGTGCTTAATAAAGTTCAAAGCAACTTTAGTAGCATTTGGTTCAATACTAAAAACACTCCATGGACTAGTGATAAAGCATGTGCTCAAGCAGCTTTTTCGCACTTAAAATCAGCCGTACGCTGTGTTGTTTCTGGCTGGCAAGAAGGTGACTCTCCTGATCAATGGTTACACATTGATGAAAATGGTGAAGAAATTATTGATTGGTTATAGGACATTGACTATGCTCAGCCCAAAGCAACTAGAAGACTACAATCAGCAAGGTTACCTTGTTATCAAGGACTTTGTTTCTTTTACCCAACGCCAAGTATTGATGCAACGTGCAGCCCAGTTGATTGACGCATTTGAGCCACAAGCCAAGCCTTCTATTTTTACCACTGACGAACAAGAACGCTCTAGTGATGATTACTTTTTAAAGTCAGCTAGTAATATTAGCTTTTTCTTTGAAGAGAAAGCCATTGATAAGGATGGTCATTTTACTGTACCCAAACAGCAGTCCATCAATAAAATAGGCCATGCTCAACACCTGTTAGATCCGGTTTATAAGAACATCGTCAAAGAGTTGGACTTTGCAAGCATCGGCCAAGCGCTTGGGATAGTTAAACCCCGCGCTGTGCAGTCTATGCATAT
Organism: Oceanospirillaceae bacterium UBA7410; assembly: GCA_002470565.1. Classification (GTDB taxonomy): domain Bacteria; phylum Pseudomonadota; class Gammaproteobacteria; order Pseudomonadales; family Balneatricaceae; genus Njordibacter. The sequence goes on from DKMQ01000007.1 coordinate 60,904, forward strand.
TTTTAAACAACCTGGCATTGGTGGCGAAGTAGGCCTTCACCAAGATTCTACTTTTTTGTACACACAACCTAAAAGCTGTGTTGGATTTTGGCTAGCATTAGAAGATGCTACAGTCGAAAATGGGTGCTTACAAGCTTTGCCACAAGGCCATAAAATCCCCCTTAAACAACGCTTTAAGATAACAAAAAATGGCGACACCCAGTTTGAATCTTTGGACAACACTCCATGGACAAAAGAGCCACTAACATTACTAGAAGTACCTGCTGGCACACTCATTATTCTCCACGGACAATTGCCTCATTATAGTGCCGCCAACACTTCAAGTAAGTCACGCCAAGCCTTTACCTTGCACTTGGTGGACGATACGTGCGATTACCCTGAAGATAACTGGCTGCAACCGTTAAAAGCGCTATAGTGTGACTACACGCAGTGCCAAACCTAACAGCACTACACCACTTATTTTATCAATAAGAGCTGAGCGCCTTTGAAGCTTTTCCAATACCTTAGAATGAGAAAGTGCTACAGCTACAATAATGTACCAAAGGGCGTCTATAATTGAGGCGGTACCTGTCATAATGAGTTTATCAACTAATAGTAATTCAGCAGATACAAATTGTGAAAACAGCGCAGTAAAAAAGAATGCTAGCTTAGGGTTAAGCAATGACACCATTAAGCCATCTCTAGCCGCTTCACTAATAGGCGCTGCCACAGGCACCACATTTAATGGCCCAGCCCCATTAGATCGTAGTGCTTTAATTCCCATCCACATTAAATAAGCAGCACCAGCATAAGTCAAAAACTTATACATCAAAGGCCACTCAACCACCAATAAAGCCAAACCCCATACCGTTAGCAAAGCCCATAAAGCCACTCCTATTGCATGAGTTATGGCTGTAATAACGCCATGTATACGTCCATTACTCACTGTATGGCGCAAAACTACTGCCAAGCTTGGGCCAGGAGACATTGCGCCTAAACAGCAAATAGCTACTAATGAAAACCATGTGGTGAGGGTCATATCTAGTCCTTAATCGTCTTCAGTGAGGGCTCTTGCAAACACTGTTGTAACCAAACCAATAAATCGTTAAGCACTTGTTGTTTATTTATTTCGTTGAGCATTTCATGTCGTCCGTTTTTATATAAGCAACACTCGACCATCTGTGAACCGGCTCTTTGCAGGGCCTTTTGCAAAGTAATCACACCACGACCCTGCTTACCAACAGGATCTTTATCCCCAGCAAATAAGTAAATAGGTAATTCATTACGTATTTGCGCCATAGATTCAGGCTCTGATAAGTCGGACAAACCATCAAGAAAATCAACCCAAAACTGATTACTAATGCCATGACCTGCTAAAGGGTCTGCCAGATATTCATCTACAACCTTTGGGTCTGAACTTATCCAGTCTTTAGGCGTGCGGACAGGTTTGAAATTATTATTAAAACTACCAAAAGATAACTGTTGAAGTAGCTTACTTTGAGCCAGCGAACCATGACGCCATCTTTCAAACATAGCCGCTACACAAGCTATACGATAAAACCATGGAGCGCTGTAGTTAGACGCTGACAGTACTGCGCCTTGTAGCTGGTTAGAGAGTTTATTAGCATAGCGCTGCACTACTTTTGTAGCTAAAAAAGACCCCATACTATGACCTAATATAATAAGAGGCTGCGGCCATTGCTTTTGAAGATAGGTGATAATGTCAGCTTGATCGGATACCAATTTTTCCCAACCATTATGGTTAGCTAAATGGCCTAAGCTATCCGTTTCTTTACCCGTGAGGCCATGGCCACGATGATCATCTGCACTGACATTAAAACCCGCATTATTAAGCTCTGTAGCCACATGGTCATAGCGCCCACCATGCTCACTCATACCATGCATTATATGTACCCACCCTTTTGCCTCTTCTATTGGCCAAAGACGAACATACAAAGCAATCTGATCCGCCTCAGACTGAACCTGGACGATTTGGGGAGGGGTTTTTAACATCCGTGCAACCTATAGCAATTGAGCAATAGGGGCCATTAAAAAGCAAACAACACAAGTGTGCAAATAAAATACTTACGAATAAAGCCTAATCAACATGAACATTAAAATTAAATGCAAAAAGTTCATGACTCCAACATCCTGCACGAGTTAATTCTAGTGCCAAAAGCTCATCAGCATAGCCCAATCTAGACAACGCCCTAGTACTTAACTGGCCAGTAAAAGCTTCGTTTGATAATGCTTCACGTTGCTTAAAGTCATCACTTTTATATGTGAATTCTTGCGCTTCTTGATCATAGACACAGGCCAGGTGCATGCAAGGCTGGAGTAACTGAAGCTCGTCTTCTTGGGACACACCACAGGCAGGGCAATGCAATGCTGATACAGATGCAGCTTTGTAGACGCTGGCGTAAGAAACACGGTTCAAAAAACTACTGGCTAATCTCATAGAAAAAAATTCATAAATTAATTCAACAATGAAACTATAATACAGCCTTTAAATCCTTGCTGGGTGAAGGTTTCGGGGTAATCATGAGTCAAACTAATACAGAAAGAGCAAGGCGCTTCTTAGTGTTAACTGAAATATTACAGTAAGGTATTGTTAAAAAATGCAACCACCCGCCGCTTAAACTCATCAGGCTTTTGTGTGTCAAACTTAGCATGGCCAAGCTGCTCTTCAAACCACAGCTCTTTGTCGCCACACGCTGCATCAAAAATCCACTGCCCACTTTCCACCGACACTACAATATCTTCTCCACCTTGCATAATGAGCAGTGGCGTATTGCACAGCATAGCTGCTGCCTTAGTGGCGTTAACTTGCTCCACATCCATACCGAGTATAATTTGTGCCCAATATGAAATCATCGGCGCAAATGGAAAGGCGGGTAAGCCTGTAAAGTATTCTACTGATACGTTGATTGTATCTTGTAGGGATGAAAACGCGCTTACAGCAACGACCGCTGCAACATCCTGATTAAGCGCTGCGTATTCAAGGGCAATAGCGGCCCCCATAGAATTACCCAATAGACCTAATTTGCCTTTTTTGAGACCCTGCTCATTAACCAAGTAAGAGTGCCACGCTGCTATGTCATGGACTTCCTTTACCCCAAAGGTAATTTGATTCCCATCGTTTAGGTCATGCGCTCTAATACTAGTCACCAACACACCAAAACCGGCATCTTGTAATATTTTAGCCTCTTCTAACATATGGCCACGATTAGCTTTAAATCCGTGTTGTAACATGACATACGCACCATTGGCTGTGGGCGAAAAGTAGCCATGTAGTTTTTGCCCCTCTGCGTTAAACACCACCACTTCTGAAACTTTTAAATCAAAGTCATTAGGTTGGTATTTAGCAGGGGTGCGAGTGTCCAAGGAAGAATGTACTAAGTCATCTGCTTGCTGATAGGTAACTAATAAAAAGCCTGTGATTATGAGGCATAAAAAAACACCCAGCACCCAGATAACAAAACGTTTCATACCCACCTCACTAGCATTTAGAATAACAAAAACAGCTCTTTATATGGTCGTTAACCATACCAATAGATTGCATATAGGCATACATCCCAATGGGGCCAACAAACTTAAATCCACGCCGTTTTAGGTCTTTAGCAATTTTTTTAGAAAGCTGCGTTTGGGCAGGAACATCAGCATTGGTTTCAAAGTTATTAACAATAGTCACCCCTCCTACAAAGCCCCATATATAGGCATCAAAACTACCAAATTCTTGCTGCACAGCGATGAACTTTGCAGCGTTATTCACCACACTATTGACCTTCAAACGATTACGAATAATACCTTTATCCAGCAAAGCTGTAGCGATGTCTTGATCCGTAAATTGAGCAAGTTTAACTACATTGTACTCACAAAAAACACGTTTATAGTGGTGCCTGCGCTTCAGTATAGTAATCCAGGATAACCCAGCTTGAGCACCTTCCAACACCAATTGCTCAAACAATCTTTTGTCATCATGCACAGGCCGGCCCCACTCTTGGTCATGATATGCCAAATATTGTTCATCTTTTGTAGGCCAACTGCAGCGACTAAGGTGTATTTCAGACATATGTAATCCGTATTTTTAAAGTAATATATGGGTTTCGAGCACACGGCTAATAAGGCTTCACTAGAAATTAGGTCTTAGGCTGTATCATATTCACTTGTCTTTTAAGAAGACGTCCACGCTTAAAAAGGGCCATATTTAACAACTCAGTTCATCTGGATGTAGAATCGATTTGTGCTATCATATTAGCTCATTAACACCAGCGATCTAACCCATGAACAACAGACGTTTTAAAAGTCATAACCACCCTAATGCTACTTTAATTAAACGCTTGCTTGCCATAGTGTACGATAGCCTATCGGTTATGGCGGTATGGATGCTGTTGGGCTATATTTTTATTGCGTTTAACGATGGTGAAGCTGTCTCTGGGCCGCTATTTAATAGCACAGTATTTCTCATTACATTTTTGTTTTTCGCTTTATTCTGGACTCGCTCTGGACAAACTTTAGGCATGTTAGCTTGGCGTTTACGTATCGAGTCTGAGCAGGGGCAACCACTTAACGCAAAGCAAGCACTATTGCGCTTTATGTGCGCTATTCTTTCTGCCTTAGTGTTCGGCATGGGCTATTGGTGGATGTTAGTTGATAACAATAAGCTCACTTGGCATGATCGCTGGTCTAGCAGCCGTGTGGTACAGTTGCCCAAAAACTAAAACAAAGTATGGCTCATGCCAATAATAGAACTAGCCTGCTTTTCTCAGCATCCAGGCCCCACCTACAATACACACCAATATGGGCAACAAGTACGCAAGTAGGGGGGTAAAGCCAAAAACACTACTGGCAGGCGCTAACACCTCTTGGGCGTAATTAAATGCCAAACCCACTAACACGCCCACTAACACTCTTTGCCCTAGAGTGACCGATCTAGTTGACCCGAAAATAAAAGAAATAGCCAAAAACACTAGAGCCAAAGTGGCTAGAGGTTGTAACATTTTTTTCCAAAAGGCCAATTCATAAGGTGCAGAATCTAATCCACTTTGGTCAAGGTATTGGCTATATTGCATTAAATCTTCCACTGCCAAATGCTTTGGATCCATACTTAATATAGACAACAAATTAGGTTTTAAAGAAACACTCCAAGGTATTTTTTCTTGCTCCTTTTCAACAATGTTCTGACCTTCTAAACTTACCTGCCTTATGTGCTGCAATGTCCATTGTTGATCTTTATAAACGCCCTTATCTGCCACCAAAGTTTGCTTCCAATTATTATCGTCAAAGCGATACCGAGAAACTCCTTGCAAAACACCATCAGACATTACTGAGCGGACAAAAATATAGTCATCCTCTTCACGTAGCCAGAATCCTTTAGTTGATGCAGCACCCTTATATTCAGCCTGTTCTATTTCAGCCATTTTCTGGCTCACTGGAGCCACGTACTCCCCTAAAATAGCGGCTGTTACCACAAATAAAGCGACTGATTGCATCACAGACCAAACAATACGTCGCAAAGAAATACCCGCTGCGCGCATTACCGTAAGTTCACTATTATTGGCTAATATGCCCAAACCTACCAAACACCCAACTAATACTGCTAAAGGCATGAATTCATAGACCCTTCTAGGAACAGTTAATGCAATGTAAGTAAGTACTTGCTTAAAGCTTGCTCCTTGCCCTAAAGCGTCTAACTCACTACCCAATGCAGTCATTAGATCTAGGCTTAAAATCACTAACAACACTACCGCAACTGCTGCCCATATGTGCTTAGCAATATATATATCAAGCAGACGCACTTGTGCTTCCTCCTTTGGACAGTTGCCTAAACCACTGCCTTCCAAACAATAAAAACAACCCTAAGGTAAAGACACTAAGGTGCAGTAACCATATTTTTATGTCTGCATTGGCTACAGATCGAGTCATGTCATCTCGTAAGCTTGTTAAAGCAGACAGGTACACCAAATAAACCAAAATGGCAGGTAGTAATCTTGCAAATCGCCCTTTACGCGGGTTCACCTGACCCAAAGAAATCGCTACAAAACTAAGAATAAGTGTCATTAACGGAAGGGAAATGCGCCAATAAAGCTGAGCCCGGTGATCAGCATTGCTAGAGCCCATTAACATGAGCGTAGGTAACGTGAATCCACGGGTTATATTTACTTCTAATTCTTCAGTAAATAATCGCACCGCCAACTCTTCAAATGAAGTGATTGTATAGTCCAGCTCACCAGGTTGCCCTTGGGTTCTAGAGCCGTCTTTTAGTAACAGATAACGAGTTTTGTAGGCCTCATCAAAAATTTGTCTGGCTGATGTTGCTTTGATGAGCACTGGCGCCTCACCGGCAATTGGCCGATTAAATACAAATACATTCTTTAGCTGCTGTCTATCATCACTCATGGATTGGGCATAGATAACTTGCCGTTCAATTTTGCCCTGGAAACGCCCAGCCACCACACTATCAAATTCGGATGTGTGGGACTGAGTGTAAAGAATTTCTTCAACATTACGGGAAGCCTCTGGAGCAAGCCAAAGGCTAAGGGTAGCTACTAAGAATGCCAGTATTGATAGAGGCACCAATATGATCTGCACCAACTGTTTTTGGCTAATACCGTTGGCAAAAAGCACAGTTAATTCGTTATCTACACTTAATTTACCTAATGTAAGCAGCACTCCTAAAAACCCACCCAAGGGCAACAAGGTGCTTAAATACGCAGGTAGTAAATTAACAATAATAGCCAACACAGCCTCGGCGTCCAGTTCCCCAGTCACAGCTCTACTAAGGTAATGGGCAAAACGACTGCTAGAGATTATCAGTAGCAACACCATGCTCACCGCAAACGCGCTTATCAGAACTTCTTTATTAATGTATCGGGTAATTAAGGACAAATGACTAGCTTCTTGGCAAAGTTATAGCCTGTTAAGGCTAACAATGGAGCTAAGTGTATCAGATTTTTAGCAAAACGAAGATTTAACACAAATTATAGTGGTGGATACCTAGAGACGCTGACCAATTTGGCGTAAAATTTTGCTATTGCCTGCACCTTTGCAAGGCCTCAAATTGGTAAATTTGTCAGGAGACAATATGGAATTTTATTTACAACAGGACGCCTCTAAGCTTGATGAAGTGTCTAGCGTGATTTTACCCTTGGTTGATGCAACTCACAGTAATGATGTCTTAGCTACTGACAGTCTTAAAAATGCGGATACTATACTTAACGGCGCTATTTCCAATGCCATAGCAAGTGGCGACTTATCTGGTAAGTTTGAAAACAGCCAACTGTTCTTGAACTCTGGTACAGGCCCTAGCCGCATTTTAGTCATTGGCACAGGTGCTCCAGATAAACTTAGCGGACGCAAATACAAAAAACTAGTGCAAACTGCATGGTCAAAAATTAGTGCCAACCCAGGCTCCAGTGTACTTAACTTACTAACTACCGCAGATACAACTATTTTAGACCAACACAGTAAAGTACGCCTTAGTGTTGAAGCAATAGGTCAAGCTCGTTATCGTTTTGATCAGTTTAAAACAACACCTAAGGACACCCCGCCTGCTCCTAACATGTTTCTAGTAGCCCACGCAGACTCCCAAGCCCAACTAAAGCAATCAGTGGCCACTTCAAAAGCAATGGACTTATGCCGTGACTTAGGCAACCTTCCGGGCAACATCTGCACCCCCAGTTATTTAGCTGAGCAAGGGCACAAGCTAGCAGCTGCCTCTGACAAGGTCATTACTCAGGTGCTTGAAGAAGCGGAAATGGAAGCTTTAGGTATGCATTCGCTATTGTCTGTTGGTAAAGGCAGTGCAGAGCCGTC